>JACZUY010000007.1 GCA_022572945.1 Pseudomonadota bacterium | reverse complement strand
TGGAACACCGGGTGGGTGAGGAAGCCGCTCGTCCGGCGCAGCTTCCCGGGGATGCACTCCTCGACCGCGGCGTCGAGCGCGTCGATGTCGAGGA
The DNA here is from genome assembly GCA_022572945.1 of Pseudomonadota bacterium. Lineage (GTDB taxonomy): Bacteria > Pseudomonadota > Alphaproteobacteria > JAAXGF01 > JAAXGF01 > JACZUY01. Next base: position 27,402 of record JACZUY010000007.1, on the reverse strand, counting down.
GCCTGCCGGCCTCGGTCGAGAACACCCGCCACAGCGTTTCCAGGTTGCCGCGCAAGGTGGTCTCGTCGAACGCGATGCCGAGGTGGTCGGCGTCGACGAAGCGGAGGTTGATATTCGATTCGCGGGCGCGGGCGGCGATGCGCGCGGCCTGCCCCGGGACCCGCACGGTCACGGTGTCGAAGAACGCGTCGGTAACGACCTCGACGCCGAGGCGCTTGAGCCCGGCGACGAGGACCTGGGTCATGCGGTGCACCCGCCCGGCGATCAACCTGAGCCCGTCGGGGCCGTGGTAGACGGCGTAAAGCGCGGCGATGACGGCGAGCAGCACCTGTGCCGTGCAGATGTTGCTGGTCGCTTTTTCGCGCCGGATGTGCTGCTCGCGCGTCTGCAACGCCATGCGCAGCGCCGGCTTGCCCAGCGAGTCGACCGAGACGCCGATGATCCGCCCCGGCATCGCGCGCTTGTATGCGTCCCTGGTGGCGAAGAAGGCGGCGTGCGGCCCGCCGTAACCCATCGGCACGCCGAAACGCTGGGCGCTGCCGACGACGATGTCGGCGCCGAGTTCGCCCGGCGGAGTGAGCAGCACCAGGCTCAGGATGTCGGCCGCTACCGTCGCCAACGCGCCTTGGTCATGGGCGCGGTCGATCACCGCGCCGATGTCGCGGAGCGCGCCGCTCGAGCCCGGATACTGCACCAGGACGCCGAAGACCTCACGGCCCTCGAACCCGGTGAAGGGATCGCCGACGACGACCTCGATCCCCAGCGGCCGGGCGCGGGTCTCCACCACCGCGATGGTCTGCGGGTGGCAGTCGCTGTCGACGAAGAAGGTTTGCGACTCGCTCTTCGAGACGCGCCACGCCATCGCCATCGCCTCGGCCGCCGCGGTCGCTTCGTCGAGCAGCGAGGCGTTGGCGAGCTCCATGCCGGTGAGGTCGACGATCATTTGCTGGAAGTCGAGCAGCACTTCCATGCGGCCCTGGCTGATTTCCGCCTGATAGGGCGTGTAAGCCGTGTACCAGCCGGGGTTCTCGAGCACGTTGCGCAGGATCACGCCGGGGATGACCGTGCCGTGGTAGCCGATGCCGATCATCGAGACGAAGACGCGGTTCCTGGACGCTATTTCGCGTAAGCGCGTCAGCGTCAGGCGCTCGCTCGTGGGGTCGTCGAGATCGAGCGGCCGCTGCGAGACGATCGACGACGGCACCGTCTTGCCGATCAGCTCGTCGAGCGTGGATAAGCCGAGAAAGTCGAGCATTTCCTTGATTTGCGGCTCGCCCGGTCCGATGTGCCGGCGCGCGAAGTCGCCGCGCATCTCGAGCTCGGCCAGCGTCCGTCTGTCATCCGCCATGGGTGTTCGCTCCTCTCCGCCGCCGCGGCGCCTCGCGGGCGCCCGCCGTATCAGTCCAGACCCTCGACGAACGCCTTGTACGCGTCCTCGTCCATCAGCGCATCGAGCTCGCCCGCGTCGGCGAGGCGCAGCTTGAAGAACCAGCCGCCGCCCAGCGGGTCGGCGTTCACCGCCTCGGGCGCATCGGCCAGCGCCTCGTTGACCGCGGTCACCTCGCCGCCGATTGGCGCGTAGATTTCGCTCGCTGCCTTCACCGATTCGACCACGGCGGCTTGGTCCGCCTTGGCGAGAGAAGCGCCGAGCGCGGGCAGCTCGACGAACACGACGTCGCCAAGCTGCTCCTGGGCGTAGTCGGTAATGCCGACCACGGCGATGTCGCCCTCGACGCGGACCCATTCGTGGTCGCTGGAAAATCGTAGCTCGCTCATCGTTCGGCTCCTTGCTTGAGTGCTCGGGGCTGGCGCCGGCGGATGGCGACGCGGGGACGCGCCGCCGTCCCCGCTCGCGGCCCGGCGTGCGACGGCTGTAAGTGTTCGTTGGGCGACGGTCCGTTCAAGCGGTCCTCCAACAGTCGCGGGGGCGGCCGCGCCGGCCAGATCTGGCCGGTCGGCCGCCCCCTCTGTCGTCAGACCTGAGAGATTCGCCGGCGCGGCCGGCTTACCCCTTCGGTGAGGCGCCCGCGCGGGCGCCTGCTTTCCAGAGTTTCATCCCCCTGCGGTCCATTTGCCTGAGAGTTTCCGGGGTGGTTGCCCCTTCGGCGCCGGCGTGCGCGTGGCCGGTCTCTCCCACAGGGATCGGCTGAATGTTATCTCCCCCGACCAGGTTGGTTCCCGGAGGTTTCAACAACGATCATAGAACCGGGGGTCACGAGGTCAACCGTCGGGCTTCTAGCGCTTGCGCGCCCGCAGGTAGTCGAGCTGATCGCGGGTCAGCTGGAAGCCGACGAAGATGCGGTATGCGGCGGCGCTGGGCTCGGGAAGATAATGGATCCGCTGCGTCAGCTCCTGGACCGTTCTCGCCCGAAGGGTGGCGCCGGGGAACTCGACGTCGAGCGCGAAGACCCGCTTGGCGACGACTTTGTCTTGCGAGTCGGTGATGACGACGAAAAACGCGGCGCGGGCGGCTTCGCCTTCGAGCGCCGGGCCCCGCGTGAGATCGATCGCGACGTCGAGATCGACGTCGACGAAACCGTCCCTGTCGTACTCGCAGACGCTGCGGACTCCGCTGATTGCGGCTTCGAGGCGGACGTCGGTGAGGTCCCGCCCGGGTCCCGGCCGGAAATCGACCAGCTCGGCGGCGTCGGCGAGCACCACGCCGCGCGGGCAGGGCAACAGGATGGCGTCGTTGAACAGGCCGCACCCCGCGAGCACGAGGAAAAGCGCGGCGAAGGGCGTGCGCCGTACGCGCCCACGCAGGCGCTGTCCGCGATCGGTTGACACGGCGGCGCGGCTAGAGACGGCTGTGCGTCCCATCGCACCGTGGCCGGTTGCCCGTCCGCTTGCAGCCGCAAAGGTACACGGTCGCGGTTTCGTCGGCGACGAACCGCACCGGCTTGAACCCGGTGGTCTTGTGCGAACTGTCGCAGAACGGTTGATTGGCGCTGCGTCCGCAGGCGCACCAGAAATACGCCTTGCCGGCCTCCACATCGACGGCGAACGGTCCCTTTTGGGCGACGACGGCGTCTGTCATTCTGGGTTCCTTAACCGGTTTCCTTGCGTGCTGGGCTGTATTAGTTTGGCGACTCCGCCGGTGCGGACCGACCCGGGCCGGCGGAACTTTAATCGGACGCGCCTCTGTCGGCAAGGGCAGGCGCGGGATATCGACTGCGGGCGGTCGCGCGACCGCCCCCGCCCGGGCAGGCGTTGACGATGGCGGTTTACACCGAGGTTTCCGACACCGAAATCATCGCGTTTGTCGCGCAGTACGACATCGGCGCGGTGGTTTCCTTCAAGGGCATCGCCGAAGGCGTCGAGAACAGCAACTACCTGCTGCTCACCGAGCGCGAGCCCTATATCCTCACGCTTTACGAAAAGCGCGTTTCGGCCGACGAACTGCCGTTCTTTCTCGGCCTGATGGAGCATCTCGCGGCGCGCGGCGTGCCCTGCCCGACGCCGATCCATGGTCGCGACGGCGAGGCGCAACGCGTGCTGTGCGGACGGCCGGCGGCGATCATCAGCTTTCTCAAGGGCGTGTGGCCGAGACGCATCCAGCCCGAGCATTGCACCCAGTTGGGCGCGGCGTTGGCCGGCTTGCATCTCGCCGGAGTCGATTTCGATCCGCGCCGGCGCAACGCGCTGTCGACCGGCGGCTGGCGGCCGCTGGTCGAGGCCTGCCGGGAGCGCGCCGATTCGGTGAGTCCCGGGCTCGGCGCGACGCTCGACGACGAGCTCGCGTTGCTCGAATCCGACTGGCCCGGCGATCTTCCGGCGGGGGTCATTCACGCCGATCTGTTTCCCGACAACGTGTTCTTCGAGGGCCTCCGGCTGACCGGACTGATCGACTTCTACTTCGCGTGCAACGACTTCTTCGCATACGACATCGCGGTGTGCATGAACGCCTGGTGCTTCGAGCGCAGCGGCGAGTTCAACGTCACCAAGGCGCATCAGCTGCTGTCGTCGTACCGGCGCGTGCGGCCGTTCTCGGACGACGAGCTCGAGGCGCTGCCGCTGCTCGCCCGCGGCGCCGCGCTGCGCTTCCTGCTGACGCGGCTCTACGACTGGCTCAATCGGGTCGACGGCGCGCTGGTGAAGCCCAAGGACCCGCTCGAATACCTCGGCAAGCTGCGTTTCCACCAGGGCGTGTCGGGACCCGCCGCGTACGGGCTGACATGAGCGCGGAGGCGGTCGTCGAGATCCATACCGACGGGGCGTGCTCGGGAAACCCCGGCCCGGGCGGCTGGGGGGCGGTTCTCCGCTATCGTGGCCACCAAAAGGAGATATCGGGGGGCGCACCCGAGACCACGAACAACCGCATGGAGCTGACCGCGGTCATCGCGGCGATCGAGTCGTTGAAGCGCCCCGCGAGCGTCCGCGTTTACACCGACAGCGTCTACGTCAAGGACGGCATCACCGACTGGATCCGGCGCTGGAAGGCGAACGGCTGGAAGACCGCGAAAAAGAAGCCGGTCAAGAACGTCGACCTGTGGCGGCGGCTCGACGCCGCGCTCGCGGCGCACGCGTTGGAGTGGCGCTGGGTCAAGGGACACGCGGGCGATCCCGGCAACGAGCGCGCCGACGCGCTCGCCCGCCGCGGCATGGCCGAATTCCTCGCCGACCGGAACGCCTCGGAGGCGGCCTCATATACTAGCGGTCACTATGATTGACTCATAATGACCGCTGGCAAGCGCGACCGCGCGCCGCCGCTCATGCTTACGTCAAGGCTGCGTGCCGATTGAACGCCCATCGGTCATTCTTGATGACCGATGGTATTAAAGGTCGCCGAGCAGGGTTTCGGCGTCGCTGACGCTCATGCCGGTGCCGTCCTCGACGTGCAGCGCCGCGACGACGCCGTCCTCGACCACCATCGAGTAACGCTGCGAGCGCACGCCGAGGCCGCGGGCGATGAGGTCGAGCTCGAGCCCGAGCGCGCGGGTGAACTCGGCGCTGCCGTCGGCGAGCATCATCACCGTATCGCCGACGTTCTGGTCCTTGCCCCACGCGTCCATGACGAACGCGTCGTTGACCGACACGCAGGCGATGGCGTCGACCCCCTTGGCCTTGAGCGCGTCGGCGTTGGCGACGAAGCCCGGCAGATGCTTGGCCGAGCAGGTCGGCGTGAACGCGCCGGGAAGCGCGAAAAGCGCGACGCGCTTGCCGCCGAACAGCTCCTCGGTGGAAATCTCGGCCGGGCCGTCGGCGGTCATTCGGCGAAGCGTGGCGGACGGTATGCGATCGCCGACCTTGATGGTCATGGCGCCCCCCCCCGTACTGGTTGCCGGGCCTTGCGAGCCTTGGCGCCGAATGTAGTGCGTTTGTTGCCGCGAGGCCACAACCGCGCGAGCGCCATCAGTCGGACGCAGCGACGATGCGGCCGGCGCGGTCGAACGCCGTGAGCACGGCGCGTTCGGTCAACAGCTCGGGCAGCGCCAGCCCGCGCGGCAGCGCCGGCCCATAGACCGCGTTGAACGGGATGCCGAAGCGGCCGAACTCTTCGAGATAGGCGGCGATCCCGGCATCGGGCAGGGTCCAGTCGGCGCGCATCGCCACCAGATGGTCGGCGGCGAGCCGCCGCGCCACCTCGCCGCGCTCGAGCACCAACTTCTTGTTGAACTGGCAGGTGACGCACCAATCGGCGGTGACGTCGACGAACACGGTCTTGCCGGCGGCGATCAGCTCGGGAATCGCCGCGCGGTCGAACGGTCGCCACATGGACGCGTCGGCGGCGGGCGGGGGCGGTAGCGCCGCGCGCCCGAGCTGACCCGGGGTGGCGAAGGCGAGCACGAAGACGACGCCAAGCCCACCGGCGGCGGCGGCGAGGCGCAGCATGTCGCGCGAAGCGAACCACAGGAGCGCGGCCGCGACGGCCATCAGCGCGCCGACGGCGAGCGCCGCCGGGGCGCCCGACTGGGTCGCCAAGACCGTCAGCAGCCACACCGCCGTCGCCGCCAGGAGAAGCGCGAGCACGCGGCGCAGCGTCACCATCCACGGACCGGGACGCGGCAGGCGGCTGGCCAGGCCGGGGAACGCCGCCACCACGAGATACGGCGTCGCCATGCCGACGCCGAGCGCGGTGAACACGGCGAAGATCTCGGGCGTGCCGCGCGCCAGCGCGAAGCCCACCGCGGTGCCGAGGAACGGTGCCGAACAGGGCGTCGCCAGAACGGTGGCGAAGGCGCCGCTGATGAAATGGCCGGCGATGCCCTTGGCGCCCCGCTCGGACGCGCCGAGGCCGCCGAGCCACGCCGGCAGCGGGATCGTGAGCAGGTCCCAAAGGGCGCAGGCGAACAGCGTCAGCATCACGACCAGCGCGACCAGGAACAGCGGCTGCTGGAACTGGACGCCCCAGCCGACCGCCATGCCCGCCGCCTTGAGCGTGACGGTGCCGGCGGCGAGCACCAGGAACGAAACCAGGATTCCCGCCGCCGCGGCGAGGAAGCGTACGGCGATTCGGCCCCGCGCCTCGCCGCCCAGGCCGATCACGCCCATGATCTTGAGCGACAGCACCGGCAGCACGCAGGGCATGAGGTTGAGAATCAGCCCGCCCGCGAACGCCACCGCGAGGATCGCCGCGAGCGCGCTCCACATCGGCGTCTCGGCCGCGCCGGGCACGACGGCGAGCGTCTGCTCCACGGCCTCGTCGCCGTCGACCAGCGTCAGCGTCAGCGCCACGCCGGCGAGCGCCTCGCCCGCGCGCCCCCGGGGCGCCGCCATGCGAAACACCGCCTGTCGCGCGCCGGCGCGTAGCTCGAGCTCGGGCGCGGCCACATACACTGTGTCGGGCCCCTCGATGAACAGGTCGGGCCGGACGAACCCGGCCGGCGCGCGCGCGGTGACGCGCAAGCGCCGGTCGGCGCCCGCGCCCGAGACCTCGACCGCTTCGATCGCCGGACCACCCGGGCGCGGCGGACCGGGGACGCGCGCGAGGAACTCGGCGATCGGGTCGGCGAACGTGGTCGGCGACGCCGGACCCGCGGGCAGGTCGAGCGCCAGGTTGGCTTGAAATCGATAGCAAATCTGTTGGCAGGCGGCGTAGTCGACGACCGCGCGCAGGGCCAGCGGCGCATCCGGGTCGACGGCGCGCGCGGTGATGGGAAACACCACCTCGTCGGTGTAGCCGTGGGTCACCAGGTCGCCGATCTCGAGGAAGCGGTCGGGCGCCGGCCAGGCGATCTCGGCCCCGGCGAGGTTGGTCGAGGCGCTCCAGTCGATGCTGGTCGGGAACCCGGCCTCGCCTGGGGTGCGCCAATACGTCTTCCAGGTCGGGGCGAGGCGAATCTGCAGGCCGAGCGAAACCGCGCCGTCGCCGACCGCGCTCTGCGCCGAGATCAGCCGCGCCTCGCTCACCTCGGTCCGGTCCCACGCGCTCGCCTGCGCCCGCGCCTCCGACGCGAGCCCGAGAACCGCGAGCAGCGCCGACGCGGCCAAGCGCGCGAAAAATGTCGTCCCCGAACCGGTCATCAATTCTCCAGCACGGCGCGGACCCCGCCGGGTCATCCGCGTGTCGGCGGATTCACGCGCCGTATGTAGTATATAAACGGTTTTTTTACCTTTGGTTTGTCACTTCTGTGAGATACTTGCGTGAGTCGCAGGGCGATCACCGCCGCGCGGACGTGGAAAGCCAGATGGACGAGACCGCCGGTTACTTCGAAGGGCAGATGCTGGTCGCGATGCCGCAGATGGGCGACCCGCGCTTCGCCCGCTCGGTGATCTATCTGTGCGCCCACAGCGCCGAAGGCGCAATGGGGCTGGTGGTCAACAAGCTCATCGACTCGGTTACCTTTCCCGATCTCCTGCGCCAGCTCAACATCGACACCGACGCCCCCGACGAGCAGATCCGCGTTCATTTCGGCGGCCCCGTCGAATCGGGCCGCGGCTTCGTGTTGCATTCCGACGATTACGTGCGCGAAGCGACGCTGGTAATCCGGGACGGCGTTGCGCTGACCGCGACGGTGGACGTGTTGCGCGCGCTCGCCGGCGGCGACGGCCCGCAGCGCAGCCTGCTGGCGCTCGGCTACGCTGGCTGGGCGCCCGGCCAGCTCGACGCGGAAATCCACGCCAACGGCTGGCTGAACGTTCCCGCCGATGACGAGCTGATTTTCGGCCTCGACCTCGACGCCAAATGGGAGCAGGCGATCAACAAGCTCGGCGTCGACTTCTCGATGCTGTCGGGAACCGCCGGGCGCGCGTGACGCTGCTTATCGGATTTCAAATTGATTGGTCAGTTTGAAATCCGCAGCCCGCGCGCCCTTTGATCGCAACGAATTGGGGGCCGCCGCGTATGCGGCCAGGTTTTGGTCAATGTAATGTTTGGCCTGCGTGGCGTTTGAACGCAGCAATGTCACAAGGTTTGTGACATTGCGTATTATCCTTTCCCGCGCGATCGCTTGATATTGTCGCTGGCGCGCATCGCGAACAGCAGATGATCGCGCCACTCGCCGTTAATGCGCAGATAGTCGCGGGCGAAGCCTTCCTGGCGAAACCCGAGCGTTCGCAACAGCCGTTCGCTCGCGGTGTTGGTCGGCAGGCACGCGGCCTCGACGCGATTCAGTCCAAGGGTCTCGAACGCGAACGGCAAAACGCACCCCACGGCCTCGGTCATCAGGCCCTGGCGCGCGTACCGCGCGCCGATCCAATAGCCCAGCGTGCACGACATCGCCACGCCGCGTTGGATTTCGCTGAAGTTCACGCCGCCGACGTGGACGTCGTCTTCGCGGAGGAAGACGAAAAAGCTGTAGCCGGTATCCTCGCGGCTCTCGCGCGCCTGCCGGCGTAGCCGGCGGCGAAACGCGGCGCTGGTGAGCGCGCCATCGGCCCAGCGCGGCTCCCAGGGCTGGAGAAATGCGCGCGAGGCGGTGCGCAGCTCGGCCCACGGGCGCCAATCGCCGGGGCAGGGCGGCCGCAGGTAGACCCGCTCCCCGGTGAGACGCGTGGCGGCGGCGGCAGGGGAGTCGTTTTTGAGGAATCCGAGCACGCGCTTTCCCCTCAGCCGAAACGCGCGGCGATGCTGTCGTACGGCTCGATGCCGCCGACCTGCCCCAGCGCCGCGACGGTGGGTTTCCCGTTGGCTATCATCCGCCGCGCGGCGCCGGTCAACGCCGCGGCGTCGACCGCCTCGATGCACTCGATGATCTCGTCCGCCGGCAACGGCCGGCCGTAGATCAACATGTGCCGGGCCATTTGCTCGCAGCGCGCCGACGGGCTTTCCAGCGACATCAGAAGCGACGACTTGAGCTGCGCCCGCGCCCGGTCGATCTCGTCCTCGTCGATCGAGGCGGCGATTTTCACGACTTCGTCGCAGATCACCGGAACCAGCTCGTCGAGGCGGTCGGCGCCGGCGCCGGCGTAAATTCCGAACACCCCGCCGTCGATGTACGAGGCGGCGAAAGAGAATATCGAGTACGCGAGGCCGCGCTTCTCGCGCACCTCCTGGAACAGCCGCGACGACATGCCCCCGCCGAGCGCGGTCGACAGCACCTGCTGGGCGAAGAACTCGGGGTCGTCATACGACACGCCGTTGAACCCGATGACGAGATGGACCTGCTCGAGGTCGCGCTCGCGGCGCAAATCCCCGCCGCGGTAGTCGGCGGGCTCGATCGGTTCCGGCGTGCGGCGCGGCAGCGATGCGAAGGCGTCGCCGACGAGGCCGGCGAAGGTCTCGTGATCGACGCGGCCGGCGGCGACCGCGACCATGCGCTCGGCGCTGTAATGCGCGTCCATGTAGGCGATCAGCGCGTCGCGCGAGAACCGGCTGACGCGCTCGGCGGTCCCCAGGATCGAGCGCCCCAGCGGCTGGTCGGGATAGGCGGTCTCCTGGAACAGGTCGAAGACGACGTCGTCGGGGGTGTCGTGGACCTGGGCGATCTCCTGGATCACCACCTCGCGCTCGCGGGCGAGCTCGTCCTCGGGCATGGTCGTGTGCTGCAGGATGTCGGCGAGGATGTCGACCGCCAACGGCACGTCGTCTTTCATCACCCGCGCGATGTAGGCGGTCCGCTCGAGCGAGGTATAGGCGTTGAGGTGTCCGCCGACGGCTTCGATGTCCTCGGCGATGGCCAGCGCGCTGCGCCGCCGGGTGCCCTTGAACGCCATGTGCTCCAACATGTGCGAGACGCCGTTGAGGTCGCTGGATTCGCAGCGCGCGCCGGCGTCGACCCACACTCCAACCGCCGCGGACTCGAGCCCGGGCATGTCTGCGCTGACCACCCTGAGACCATTGTCGAGCGTGGTTGTCCGTATCTCCGTCACCCCTAGCCTTTCGAATAACCCCGGATAATGGCGTGCTCGCGTATAAAAGTTTGCACGGCGTCGAGGTCGTTTGGCAAGTCCTCGCAGTGCTCGGGCCGCTCGAACAGGTCGGCGAGCCGCTCGGGCAGCTCTGGGCGGACGCCGGCGGCGCGCTCCACCGCTTGCGGAAACTTGGCCGGATGCGCGGTGGCGAGCGCGACTGTCGGCGTGCGCGGATCGTCGCGGCACGCGCGCGCGGCGGCGACGCCGATCGCGGTGTGGGGGTCGACCACGACGCCGCTGTCGCGGTGGATGCGGGCAATCTCGGCTTGCGTTTCCGCGTCGTCGAGGCGGTGGGCGGCGAACAGCGCGCGGGCCGCCGCCAGCCGCTCGGCGTCGATGGCGAAGCCGCCTTTCGCGCGCAGCCGCTCCATCAGCCGGCGCACGCTGGCGCCGTCGCGGTCGTAAAGCTCGAACAGGAGCCGCTCGAAGTTGCTCGCCACCTGGATGTCCATGCTCGGGCTCAGGGTCGCGACCACCTCGGCCAGCTCGTAGCGACCGTTCGCAAGAAACCGCGCCAGGATGTCGTTGCGGTTGGTGGCGATGACGAGCCGGCTGACCGGCAATCCCATGCGGTGCGCGGCGTAGCCCGCGTAGACGTCGCCGAAGTTGCCGGTCGGCACCGAGAACGCGACGGCGCGGCCCGGCGCGCCGAGCGCGAGCGCGGCGGCGAAGTAATAGACGGTCTGCGCCGCCACCCGCGCCCAGTTGATCGAGTTGAACGCCGCGAGCGCCATCTCGTCGCGGAACCGGGCGTCGGCGAACATCGCCTTCACCAGCGCCTGGCAGTCGTCGAAGGTGCCGTCTATGGCGATATTGTGCACGTTCCCGGACCGAACGGTGGTCATCTGCCGGCGCTGCACCTCGGAGATGCGGCCCTTGGGGTGGAGCACGAAAATGTCGAGGTTGGCGCGGTCGCGGCAGCCCTCGATCGCCGCCGAGCCGGTGTCGCCCGAGGTCGCGCCGACGATCGTGACGCGCCCGCCGCGGCGATCGAGCACGTGGTCGAACAGCCGTCCGACGAGCTGCAACGCGAAGTCCTTGAACGCCAGCGTCGGCCCGTGGAACAGCTCGAGCAGCCATTCGTTCTCGCCGATCTGGCGCAGCGGGGCGACGTCGGGGTGGGCGAAGCCGGCGTAAGCGTCCCCGGCGATGCGGGCGAAGTCGTCGCGCGCGATCGCGTCGCCGACGAACGGCGCCATCACCCGGGTCGCGAGCTCGGCGTAACCGAGCCCCGCGAGGCCGGCGATCTCGTCTTCGGTGAACCGCGGCCAGCGCTCGGGCACGTAGAGCCCGCCGTCGCGGGCGAGCCCCGCGAGAAGCGCGTCGTCGAAGGCGAGAACCGGGGCCTCGCCCCGCGTCGAGACGTAATTCAAAACCGCTCCTTCCCGCCGCCGCGGCGGGCGAACAGACTATCGGCGCGGTCCCGGCGTTACAAGCTCACGCGAGGTAGCGGGTTTCGAGGTGCGCCTTGAACACCGCCACGTCGAGCGGCCGGCCGGTGGCGCGCTCGACGAGCTCCGCGGTGGTGAGCGACGCGCCGAGTTCGTGGACCTGCGCGCGCAGCCAGCGCATCAGCGGCGCGAAGTCGCCGCGGCCGATTCCGGGCACGATGTCCGGGTCGGCCGCCGTCGCCGCATCGAACAGTTGGGCCGCGATCATCGCGCCGAGCGTGTAGGTCGGGAAGTAGCCGAACAGGCCCTCCGCCCAGTGGATGTCCTGCAGGCAGCCGAGGCGGTCGTCGGGCGGCGTGACCCCGAGCAACGCTTGCATGCCGTCGTTCCACGCGCCGGGGAGGTCGTCGACCGCGAGGTCGCCGGCGATCAGCGCCTTCTCGAGCCGGTAGCGCAGCAGGATGTGCGCCGGATACGTGACCTCGTCGGCGTCGACGCGGATCAATCCGGGCGCCACCCGGGTGGCGAGCCGGTGGAGGTTCCCGGCGTCCCACGCCGGGCCGTCGCCGCCGAAGGCGTCGCGCATCAGCGGCGCGGCGAAGCCGATGAACGCCTCGCCGCGGCACGCCTGCATCTCGAGCAGCAGCGACTGGCTCTCGTGCAGGCTCATGCTCGCCGACTCGCCGACCGGCTGGTAGCGCCACGCCGCGGGCAGGCCGCGTTCGTAGAGCGCGTGCCCGGTTTCGTGCAGCACCGCCATCAGCGACTTGGCGAAGTCGTCGTCGTGATAGCGCGTGGTGATGCGCACGTCGCCGGGGGTGCCGCCGGTGAACGGGTGATCGCTCACGTCGAGGCGCCCGTGGTCGAAGTCGAAGCCGATGACCGCCATCAGCCGGCGGCCGAGATCGCGCTGCGCCGCGACCGGGAACGGCCCGTCGAGCGGGAGCGGCGCGGGACGCCCGGCCTGACGCTCGATCACCTGCGCGAGAAAGCCGGGAAGGAACGCCTCGAGGTCGGCGAACAGCGCGTCGATGTCGGCCGTACGGCCGTGCGGCTCGAAGCTATCGAGAAGCGCTTCGTACGGCGTGCAGCCGAGCGCCGTGGCCGTGGCCGCGGCGACTTCGCGGACCAGTGCCACGACCTCGGCGAGCAGCGGCGCGAAGCCGGCGAAGTCATCTTCCGCGCGCGCCGTGCGCCAGCGCATCTCGGCCGTGGCGGCGGCGCGGGTCAGCGCCTCGACGAGCCCGGCCTCGACCGCGTTGGCGTGGATCCACTGGCGCCGCATCAGGCGCAGGTTGGCCGATTCCCATTGCTCCAGCGCTCCCGCCTCGTCGGCTTCGGCACTGTCGAGCAGCGCGCCCATCGACGCGTCGGTGAGCGTTTCGTGGTCGACCAGGGCGAGCGCGGCGGCCTGCTCGGTGCGATCGTCGGCGCCGCCCACGGGCATCATCGTCTGGCGGTCCCAGCCGAGCACCGCGCCCGCGCCGCGCAGAATGCCGAGCCGCCGGAACCGACGTTCGAGCTCGGCGTAGGCCTCAGCCATGGCCGAAGCGCTGCCGCCTCACGAACGGCCTCAGGAAGGCCACGGCGAGCGCGGCGAAGACGAGGACGCCGACGGCCTGGTGGACGACGGCGAGCCACAACGGCACCGAGGCGAAGATGACGCCGGCGCCGACCCCGACCTCGGTCAGCAGCAAAACGCCGGCGGCGCGCGCGTCGCGGTGAAACATCGGCGCCTCCCACCGCCGCGCCCGCCCGGCCAAGTAGAGACCGCCGATGAAAACAGCGGCGACGAGCGCCAGCAGGCGATGGCCGAAGTGTAGGCGCACCAACGGATCGCCGAGGTCAGGCAGCGCCAGGCCGGCGCACAACGGCCAGCCCGTGCAGGCGAGCGACGCGCCGCTCTTCGCCACGACCGCGCCGCTCGTCACCACGGCGAGCGCCGCGGCGAGAGTCAAACCGGTGGCGGCGCGCAGGCCCGGCGGCACGGGCTCGGGCGTGGCGTCGAGCCCGGAGCGCCGCTTCGACACCAGAAACACGAGGATCAAAACGGCGAGGAAGACGAGCGCGGTGGCGAGATGCACCGCCACCGACAACGGGCTGTTCTGGTCGAGGACGGTGAAGCCGCCCAGCCCCGCCTGAATCAGCACGAGGATGAACGCCACGCCCATGATCGGCGCCGGCCCGCGCATCTCGTGCCGCCGCCGCACGGCCCAGATCAAGAGCGCCAGCACGAGCGGGCCGACGACGAAACCGGCGATCAGCCGGTGGCTCCACTCGAGCATGACCTGGCCGAAGCTGTAGTCGGCCGCGCCGATCTCGGCCGGCGTCGGCAGCCACAACCCGTAGCAGCGCGGCCAGTCGGGACAGGCGAGGCCCGAGCCGGTGCCGCGCACGACCGCGCCGAGCACGATCAGCACGAAGGTGAATAGGACCGCCGCGCCGGCGAGCCGCCGAAACCCCCGCATCAGCCGTTCTCCGACACGGGCGAGCGCTGGGACAGGACGTAGATCACCGCGAGCGACGCGGCGAGCAGGAACCAGGTGATCGCGTACTGCAGGTGGTCGTTGGCGATATCGAAGCGGAACGCGCGGCCGATCGGCAGACCCCCGGGGTTGGCCGCCGGCCCGGCTTCGACGATCAACGGCGGCGCGTCGACGCCGGCGAACGCGGCCATGGCGGGAACGTCGCGCCAGAACCAGTAATTCTTGGCCGGGTCGTTTTCGGGCGTGAACCAGCCGGGCTCCTGCGGCGCGCGCACCAGCCCCTCGATCGTCACCGCGCCCCCGATCTGGCCCGCGGCACGGCGCGCCGGATCGCGCGCTTCGACCGGCACCCAGCCGCGGTCGACGAGCACGAAGCCGCCGCCGGCGCGCCGCAGCGGGGTGACGACGTGAAATCCAAACTTTCCGCGACGCGTGGCCACGAGGTAGATCTCGCGGTCGTGGAGCAGCGTCCCGGCGACGGTGACGCGGCGGAATGCGATGCCGGACACGTCGCCGGGCCGCAGCAGGCCGGCGGGCAAGGGAGCGGCCGGCGCCGCGAGCCGGGCCTCGATCAAGGCGATCAGCTCGGTCTTCGACGCCAGCCGCTGCACCTGCCAGGCGCCGAGCGCAATGAGAACGAGAAACGCGGGCAGGGCGATCGCGGTCGCCCGAAGCGTCGGGCGAAATCGCAGCGCCTCACGCCGGGACGTCGCCGTTGTCATGCCGCGTGCGATCGCGGCGCGCTCAGCCGCCGCCCCACCAGTAGACGCTGCTGAACAGGAACAGCCACACCACGTCGACGAAGTGCCAGTACCATGCCGCCGCCTCGAAGCCGAAATGGTGGTCGGGCCGGAAATGCCCCTGGTAGAGCCGCCACAGGCACACCGACAGGAAGCAGGTGCCGATGATGACGTGGAAGCCGTGGAAGCCGGTGGCCATGAAGAACGTCGAGCCGTAGATGCCGCCGGTGAAGTCGAACGGGGCATGGACGTACTCGTAAGCCTGCAGCGCGGTGAAGCTGATGCCGAGGAGGATCGTCAGCCACAACGCGAAGATCGCGCGCGCGCGGTCGCCGTCGCGGATTTCGTGATGCGCCCAGGTCACCGTGGTTCCCGAGGTCAGGAGGATCAGCGTGTTGACGAACGGGATCTCGAACGCGTTGAAGGCTTCGATGTGCGTCGGTGGCCACACCCCGCCGGTGTACGCGGCGCGGCCGATCATCTCCTCGCTGCCCGCGCCGCCGGGGAACAGGCTGGCGTCGAAGAAGGCCCAGAAGAAGGCGACGAAGAACATCACCTCCGAGGCGATGAACAACGCCATGCCGTAGCGCATCCCGAGCTGCACGATCGGCGTGTGGTGGCCCTCGAACTCGGCCTCGCGGATGACGTCGCGCCACCAGCCGAACATGGAGAACAGCACCAGCAGCACGCCGAGGTAGAAGGGCCAGTCGGCGATGCCGTGCATCAGCAGGATGCCGCCGGCCGCGATGACGAGCGCGGCAAACGCGCCGACCGCCGGCCACGGACTCGGGTCGACGAGATGGTATTCGTGCGCCCTGGCCTGCCTCTCGACCATCACGTCGGTCCCTTCAACAACCGCCTTGAAGCCTCATCATGCGCGGGCGCAGGTCGCGCCCCGCGCGGCCGGTTCAGCGCCACCGGTTCGGGCGCCTTCGCGCCCGCCACCCGGAAGGCGGTGTAGGAGAGCGTGATGGTGTTGACATCATCGACGTTGACGTTGTCCATGATCGCCGGGTCGATGAAGAACGTCACCGGCATCTCGACCCGCTCGCCCGGCGCCAGCGTCTGCTCGTCGAAGCAGAAGCACGCGATTTTCGCGAAATATGGACCCGCCTTGAACGGCGTGACGTTGAAGACGGCGGTGCCGGTCACGCTCTCGTCCGACGGGTTCTCGGCGCTGAAGTACGCGATCGCCACCTCGCCGACGCGCACCGTCATCGGCCGTTGCGGTGGCCGGAAGCGCCACGGCATGTCGCGGCCGACGTCGGTGTTGAAGCGCACGGTGATGACGCGGTCGGCGATCGTCTCGGGCGCGGCCTCGGCGACCTGGGTGGCGCCGCCGAACCCGGTCACCCGGCAGAACAGCTGGTAAAGCGGCACCGCGGCGTAAGTGAGCCCGCCCATGCCGGCGAGGACCGCCACCAGGGCGGCCACGGTAACGATCTTGCCGCGTCGGCGTCCGTGATGCCCGGTGACCGCCATATCAGCCCACGCCGCCGAGGCCCTTGTCGACGAGCAAGAGCATGAAGATCATGAACAGATAGACGATCGAAAAGCCGAACATGCGGCGCGCCTCGCGGTGCGTCGAATCGCCCTGCACGCGGATCGCGCAGACCACGAACGCCGCGCCGAGGAGCGCCGCGCCGATCGCGTAGACCGGTCCGGCGACGCCGAGCAACGCCGGTGCCAGCGCCACCGGGAACAGGACCAGGGCATACGCCAGGATATGGCGCTCGGTCGCTGCCGCGCCCGCGACCACGGGCAGCATGGGCACGCCGGCGTTGGCGTAGTCTTTCACACGGTAGAGCGACAGCGCCCAGAAATGCGGCGGCGTCCACACGAAGATGATGGCGAACAGCATCACACCGGCGAGGCTTACGTCGCCGGTCACCGCGGCCCAGCCGATCATCGGCGGGAACGCCCCGGCGGCGCCGCCGATGACGATGTTCTGCGGCGTCCGCCGCTTGAGCCACATGGTGTAGACGAACACGTAGAAGCCGATGGTCAGCGCCAACAACGCCGCCGCCACGGCGTTGACTGCGAGACCCATCACCACGACCGATCCCACCGCGAGCGTGACGCCGAAGCCGAGCGCCGCCCCGGGTTCGATCCGGCCCGCAGGAATCGGCCGGCCGCGGGTGCGCGCCATGCGGGCGTCGATGTCGCGGTCGTACCACATGTTGATCGCGCCCGAGGCGCCGGCCGCCACGGCGATGCACAGGATGGCGGCGAACGCGAGAACCGGGTGCAGCGAGCCCGGCGCGAGATACAGCCCGGCGAAGCCGGTGAACACCACCAGCGACATCACCCGCGGCTTCAGCAGGGCGATGTAATCGGCCACGCCCGCGTCGGCGCCGCCGCCGCTGCCGACGGGTGGGTCGAGCGCAATGGTCTGATCGGTCACGTGGGCCTCGCGTTGGTGGTGCCGCCGCGGCTAGCCGATCCGCGGAATCTCCTCGTAACTATGGAACGCCGGCGGCGACGGCAACGACCATTCGAGCGTCGTCGCGCCCTCGCCCCACGGGTTGTCGGCGCACCTCTCGCCGGAGCTTAGGGTGCGCCAGAGGATGTAGAGGAACAGGACCGCGCCGGCGAACGAGATGTACGCGCCGATCGACGCGATCATGTTCCAGCCCGCGTACGCGTCGGGATAGTCGGGAATCCGCCGTGGCATGCCGGCGACGCCGAGGAAGTGCATCGGCAGGAACGTCACGTTGACCCCGACGAAGGTGATCCAGAAGTGAACCTTGGCCAGTGTCTCGGGGTACTGCCGGCCGCTCATCTTGCCGATCCAGAAGTAGAAGCCGCCGAAGATCGCGAACACCGCGCCGAGCGACAGCACGTAATGGAAGTGGGCGACGACGTAATAGGTGTCGTGCAGCGCCGAATCGAGGCCGGCGTTGGCGAGCACGACGCCGGTCACGCCGCCCGAGGTGAACAGGACGATGAAGCCGATCGCCCACAGCATCGGCACCTTGAACTCGATCGACCCGCCCCACATGGTGGCGATCCAGCTGAAGATCTTGATGCCCGTGGGCACCGCGATCACCAACGTCGAGGCGACGAAGTACGCGCGCGTGTCGACGTCGAGACCGACGGTGTACATGTGGTGCGCCCAGACGATGAAGCCGATCGTGCCGATCGCCACCATCGCGTAGACCATGCCGAGATAGCCGAACACCGGCTTCCTCGAGAACGTCGACACGATGTGGCTGATGATGCCGAAACCAGGGAGAATCAGGATGTACACCTCGGGGTGGCCGAAGAACCAGAACAGGTGCTGGAACAGCACCGGGTCGCCGCCGCCCGCGGCGTCGAAGAACGCGGTGCCGAAGTTGCGGTCGGTGAGCAGCATGGTGATCGCGCCCGCGAGCACCGGCATCGCCAACAGGATCAGGAAGGTGGTGACCAGGATCGACCACACGAACAGCGGCATCTTGTGCAGCGTCATGCCCGGCGCGCGCATGTTGAAGATCGTGGTGATGAAGTTGATCGCGCCGAGGATCGACGAGGCGCCGGCGAGGTGCAAACCGAGGATGATCATGTCGACCGCGGGCCCCGGGTGCCCCGAGGTGCTGAGCGGCGGGTACGCGGTCCAGCCGATGCCGGGGCCGTCGCCGACGAACAGCGAGCCGAGCCACAGGATCGCCGCCGGGATCAGCAACCAGAAGCTGACGTTGTTCATGCGCGGGAACGCCATGTCGGGCGCGCCGATCATCAGCGGCACGAACCAGTTGCCGAAGCCGCCGATCATCGCCGGCATGACCATGAAGAACACCATGATCAGCCCGTGCGCGCTGACCAGCACGTTGAAGAGCTGGTAGTTGTCGCCGAAGACCTGGTTGCCCGGCGCGTGCAGCTCGAGGCGGAACAGAAGCGACAGGACGCCGCCGACGATGCCGAAGACGATGGCGAACGTCAGGTACATCGTGCCGATGTCCTTGTGGTTGGTCGAGTACAGCCAGCGCCGCCAGCCGGTGGGATGGTGGGCCGCGTGCGCGTCCGCCGGGGCGCCGCCAATATCGGTCATCCGGCTTCGCCTTTCGCTGGATCTGCTCCCATCAAATGATTCCTATCGACCTTGAACCGCTTTAGTCCGCGCCTGCGCCACCGTCGTCGCGGCGCGCGCGTCGTCGAGCGCGAACTCCTGCCTGGCGCGTTCGACCCAGGCGGTGAACGCCTGTTTCGACACCGCTTCGACGGCAATCGGCATGAAGCCGTGATAGACGCCGCAGAGTTCCGAGCACTGGCCGTAATAAACCCCCTCGCGCTCGATCCGGAACCAGGTTTCGCTGAGGCGTCCAGGCACCGCGTCGACCTTGACGCCGAAGGCGGGCACCGCCCACGCGTGAATCACGTCGGCGGCGGTAACCAGCAACCTGATCGACGTGTCGACCGGCACCACGATGCGGTTGTCGGTTTCGAGCAGGCGGACCTGGCCGGGCCCGATCTCGTCGTCGGGAATCATCAGCGCATCGAACTCGAATCCGCCGTGATCCGGGTACTCGTACGTCCAGTACCACTGGTTGCCGACCGCCTTGATCGTCATCTCGGCGTCGACGGCGCGGTCCTGGAAGTAGAGCAGCCGGAATGAAGGGACGGCGATGATAATCAGAATCATGATCGGCGCCACCGTCCACACGACTTCGATCAGCGTGTTGTGCGTGGTCTTCGACGGGGTCGGGTTGCGCTTGGCGTTGAACCGCCACATGACGTAGACCAGCAAGGCGATCACGAACCAATTGATGAGAACGATCACGACCGAAATCGTGGTGTTGAAGTCTTGTACCTGCGCCATGACCGGCGTCGCGGCTTCCTGGAAATCGATCTGCCAGGGCACCGGCTGGCCGGCGTTGGCGGCGGCGGCGAACGTCATCGACCATGCGGCGGCCGCGAGGCCAAAAATTTTGCCGTTAAGCGACATCGTCCCGCGATCTCCCCGAAGCGGATGATCGGCCACGAATAACGCCTCCGCCGGCAATGCTGGATCGACGGCTTCGCGCCAAAGGCTGCGGCCCGCCCAGGCACCGACGCGGTTCGTGAACCTGTGCTCCCTGCTGGGCCCCGTCGACGGCGCTCCGCCGCTCGGAACGTACAACACGGAACCGCCAACCACAAGACCGCGAGCCCGCGGTCTCGACCGCCTTTTCGGGCGATTTCAGCGGAGTTTCATTCGCCCTGCGCGAGGGCTTCGGGACCTCCGCCGGCGCCCCGCCGCCGCCGCGGATGTCGAAGGTTTGCTTCGCCCGATCGCGCCCCTAAAGCGTAATCCGAACGATTCCATTCGTTCGGATTACGCCAGCCCGCGCCTCCTTTGATCGCAACAAATGGGGGCCGCCGCTTATGCGGCGGAAGCCCGCGTGGCGATTGAACGCGGTTCACCTTTATTGTGTAAAGGTGAACGACTAATGCTTTATGTTACCGGTGTGCGTCCGCGCCGGACGCACCCTCGTGTCGATCAGTGGGCAAGCCGATGACCGCCTATCCGAGCGCCGATGAGCTGTTCTTCACCCGCGCCGGTCTCGACCGCGCCCGCGTCGAGGGGATCGTCGCCGAGGCGCTCGCCGGCGCCGACGACGGCGAGCTGTTCCTCGAGTACCGCCAATCCGAGAGCTTCGCCTTCGACGACGGCAAGCTCAAGAACGCCAGCTTCGACACCACGCAGGGCTTCGGCCTGCGCGCGGTCTCGGGCGAGGCGACCGGGTACGCCCACGCCTCCGAGCTGTCGGAAGCGGCGATGCGCCGCGCGGCGCGAACCGTGCAGGCGGTGCGCACCGGCCACGGGGGCGCGGCGGGCGCCGGCCCCGCGCGCACCAACCAGGCGTTCTACGACGACGCCAACCCGCTGAACGAGGTCGACTTCGCCGCCAAGGTCAAGCTGCTCGCCGACATCGACGCCTACGCCCGGGGGCGCGATCCGCGCGTCCGCCAGGTCATGGTGTCGCTCCTGGGCGAGTGGCAGGCGGTCGAGATCGTCCGCGCCGACGGCGCGCGGGTGGGCGACGTGCGCCCGCTCGTGCGGCTCAACGTCAACGTCGTCGTGGCCGATGGCGAGCACATGGAATCGGGCTCGGACGGCGCCGGCGGGCGCGGCTCGTATCACGCCTACTTCGAGCCCGGGCACTGGCAGGCCCAGGTCGACGAGGCGCTCAGGCAGGCGCTGGTGAACCTCGAATCGGTGCCCGCGCCGGCGGGCGAGATGCAGGTCGTGCTGGGGCCGGGCTGGCCGGGGATCCTGTTGCACGAGGCGATCGGCCACGGCCTCGAGGGCGACTTCAACCGCAAGAAGACCTCGGCCTTCGCCGGGCTCATGGGCGAGCGCGTCGCCGCGCCGGGCGTGACCGTCATCGACGACGGCACGATTGCGGACCGCCGCGGCTCGCTCACGGTCGACGACGAGGGCACGCCCACCGAACGCACGGTGCTGATCGAGGACGGCGTTCTCACCGGCTATCTGCACGACCGCCAGAACGCCCGGCTGATGGGCATGAAGCCGACCGGCAACGGCCGCCGCCAGGGCTTCGCGCACGCGCCCATGCCGCGCATGACCAACACCTTCATGGAGTCGGGCGATCGCGACCCCGAGGAGATCATCGCCGGCGTCAAGCGCGGGCTCTATGCGGTCAACTTCGGCGGCGGCCAGGTCGACATCACCTCGGGCAAGTTCGTGTTCTCGGCTTCCGAAGCGTACCTCATCGAGGACGGAAAGGTCGGTGCCCCGGTCAAGGGCGCGTCGCTGATCGGCAACGGCCCCGACGTGCTGACGCGGATCAAGGCGATCGGCAACGACATGGCGCTCGACCCCGGCATCGGCACCTGCGGCAAGAACGGCCAGACCGTGCCCGTCGGCGTCGGCCTGCCGACGCTCCTGATCGACGGCCTCACCGTCGGCGGCGCCGCGGTGTAGGCTCATACGCAATGTCACAATTTTTGTGAAATTGCTGCGTTCAAACGCCACGCAGGCCAAACGTTACATTGATCAAAACCTGGCCGCATAAGCGGCAGCCCGCAATTATTGCGATCAAAGGGGGCGCAGGCTCCGGATTTCAAACCTGATCCATTCATTTTGAAATCCGGTATTACGCGTCGCGGGGGCCCGGACGAGCGGGCATTCTGCTCTGGCAATGCCGCCGGGGTGGGCCGCGATGGTGTCCGATCGTTTCTCGACGAGCTGAACCGCGAGAAGCAATCCGAGCCAACCTTGGTCCACTTCTGACACCGAGCGGCCATCGGCGGCGCTGGTCGAGACCCAGCCAAGCCCACCCTTTACGAGCGCACGCCCTCGTCGCCGCCGTCGAACAGTGCGTCGAGGAGGGGGCAGTCGGGGACGCTGCCGCCGGCGCAAGCCGCCGGGCTATCGGCCGGCCAGCTTCTCGCGCCGGCCGACGTGTTCGCGAAGCGCGCGGTTGATGTCGGTCTGATAGCCGCGGCCGCCGCGCGCGTGCTCCTTGAACCACGCGACGACGTCCGCGTCCACGCGCAACGTGAGCTGCTTCTTCACCGGACGGTAGAGAAGGCCCCGCTTGGCGCCCGACCAATCGCGGACCTCGGGGATGTCGCTCACGTCGATCCGGTCGTCGGGCAGCGCCGCCAGCGCCTCGAGCTCCGCCTTCTGCTTCCGGGTCAGCGATTTAGAACCCGCCTTCTTCATAGGCTCGGAGGTATCAGTTCGATGTAACTACAAAAACGTAGTTACTGATTCAACGCCTGTCAACCGCTTCCGCCGCCAATGTCGCTAGCCCACGCCCTCGTCGCCGCCGTCGAACAGGGCCTCGAGGATCGGGCACTCGGGGACGCTGCCGCCGGCGCAGCGCGCCACCATCTCGTCGAGCACGCCTTCCATGCGCCCGAGATCGTCGATGCGGGCGCGCACCTGATCGAGCTGGGCGCGCGCCAGCCTCTCGACCTCGGCGCACGAGGTTTCGCGCTCGTCGGCGAGCGCCAGCAGCCCGCGCACCTGATCGAGCGTGAACCCCAGCGCGCGGGCGCGGCGGACGAAGTTGAGCCGCTTGAGATGGTCGCGGTCGTAAATCCGGTGACCGCCGGCGGTGCGCGGCGGCGCGGGCATGACCCCAATGCGTTCGTAATAGCGGATCGTCTCGATGATGCAGCCGGTGCGCTTCGACAGCTCACCGATGGTCAAGCGATACGACGATCCTTCTGCGGCGGTTTTGTTCAAAATATGCCTTGAACCCGTAGTTGGTACAGGGTTTATGTTAACAGTCGGGAGCAACGAATGGGCAAAAATTCATCATACCCGCGCGACGAAGGCCCGCGCGAGGAAGCAACGGCGAACCGGCGGGCCGCGGCGTCGGCGCACGAACAGAGACGCGAGCCATCGGCCTGGTTGGCGCGAAAACGCCTTGTCGCCACCGCCCTCGTAATCGTGATCGTCGGCGCCCTGGCCGTGGGCGTGTTCGTGGGCGACATGTGGATATTCGGCGACGAAGGCGTCTCGGTAGCAGCGTTTGAAGAGCTGGTGAGGTCATGGGGGCCGTGGGGCGTTGGCGCGTCGATCGGCCTGATGGTCGTCCATTCGTTCATTCCGTTTCCCGCCGAGTTCGTGGCGCTTGCCAACGGCATGATCTATGGAGCGTTTTGGGGCACCGTGATCACCTGGACGGGGGCCATGCTCGGCGCCTATCTCGCGTTCGGGCTGTCGCGCCTCTTGGGGCGCCCGTTTGTCGAGGTCATGGTGCCCGACAAACAACTGTCGCGGCTCGACGACTGGGCGGCGCGCCAGGGCGGCGGCATGTTGTTTCTGAGCCGCTTCCTGCCGGTGATCTCGTTTAATCTCATCAACTACGCGGCGGGTCTGACCAAAATCTCGTGGCTCACATTCACCTGGGCGACGGGGCTAGGGATCCTCCCAATGACCATCCTTATGGTCGTCATGGGCGACCAGATCGAACACTTGTCGTGGCAGATATTGCTCGCGCTGTTCGCCGCGGGCGTCGTCCTTTGGTGGCTGGTCTTTCGCATGCTCCTGCCGATGTATCGCGCCCGCGCGTCCCTGGGACGGCGCTGATACCTTGTGCAAGAGGATGACTCATGTGATGTCCACGTCCGCCCCATGGGAACTTCGGTGGCCTTGGTGATCGCCGAGGCCGCCTGGCGCGAATACGTCGCTTCACGAATTCGTTATCGCCAGGAAATATGCTTGAACCTGTAGCTGGTATAGGCATTAGATTGGCCAGAATGTCGAGGATTACCGGAGTGCCAATGTCCGACCAAAATCCTTCGACAGCCCGGTACGTCCCACGCTTGGCTCGGGCCGATACCACTGTCGATGAGGAAACCAAGAAAAGAGTCTTCGCCGGCGGCAGCATCCTCGGCGTGCTGGCGGTGTCGTTGTGCTGCGTCTTGCCTCTGGCGCTGTTCAGCCTGGGGCTGAGCGGCGCGTGGCTCGGAACGCTCACGGCGCTCTACCCCTACAAATGGTATTTCTTCGTGCCCGCGGCCGGGTTCATCGCCGGCGGGTTCTATATGGTTTATCGCAAACCGAAGGCGGACGAGTGCGCGTCCGGCGCCGCTTGCGCCGCGCCCGGAATCGACCGCGTCAACAAGGTCGTTTTGTGGTCTTCGACAGTTCTGGTCATCGCGGCCATGGCGTTTCCTTACGCCGTGCCTGCCCTGCTCGGGGTCGAATGAAAAGGAACCGATAATGAGACGCGTGAACGCGATCGCAGCAGCCGGAGCGGTTATTTTGGCAATCGGCGCCTATCTCGCTGGATCCGGGGTCCTGGCGCCGACATCCTCCGAGGTTGCAGCGGTTTCCGGCACTCCGCCGTCCACCGCGCCGTCACCCACCGTCGAGGAATCGCCCGCATCCCAAGCGGCAGAGCTTGAAGCCCGTCTCGCCGAATTCGGGGTGTTCGCGCCGACAACGTCGGAGATTGCGGCGGCACCGGGCGTTCTGTCGTCTTCCGCGCCGTCGTCCACGGCGCCGTCCACGGCTCAGGAACCAACACTCGAGACCGTGGCGCTCAAGGTCGACGGCATGTGGTGCGGATCCTGCGCGTATTTCGTGCACCAGGCGCTCACCGGGACTCCGGGCGTGCTGGAGGCCAAAGTTTCGGGACGCGAGGGCACAGCGGTGGTCACGTACGACCGATCGAAGACGACCGTGGCCGCTCTGATCGCGGCCACCGCGAAATACGGTTACCCCTCACTGGTCATTCAGTAGCGGTGCCGTTTGGTTGTTTGGGGTCATGCGATGAAAGAATTGCTCAAGACCGCCGGCATCGCCGGTGGCGCGGCGCTCATGATCCTGTGCTGCGTCGCCCCCTTTGTTGTTCTTGGGGCGATCGGTTGGTTGTGGGCGTGGCTTGGCGGGCTTGATCCGGTGCTCGCCGCGAGCGTCGCCCTCCTCGTCGCTGTTCTCGCCTATGGGTTGATCCACGGCGGTAAACGCGGCGCGGGCGCGTTGCGGCGGCGGCGTATCCCTACGTCGCGCCGGCATAGTTGGACCTCTGAGGACGGGAGCACGAAATGAAACATTGGCTCTTTGCGCTGGCGCTCGCGGCGATGTTGCTGGCCGGCGCTCCCGGCGCGGCTGCGCGCGAGCGCACCGTGACGTTGCGCGTGCCGATGTATTGCGCGACGTGCCCCTATATCGTCCAGCGCACGCTCGAACGGGTCGCGGGCGTTGTCGCGGTGACGACCTCGTACCGCGAGCAGTCCGCGGTGGTGACGTTCGACGACGACCGCGTCGACGTGGCCGCGCTGACCGCGGCGACCGCCGGGATCGGGTTCCCCTCCGAGCTCGTCGAGAGCGACTAGCACGGCGGGATTCGCCCGAATGACCGCCAACCAAACGGTCGATGCCGCGCCATCGCCGCGCGAGATCCCGCTGGGGCCCGGCGCGATCTTTCCCGACTGGTCGGCGGTGAACTCGGACAAGGCGCGCGCGGTCGTCGACGCCTTCATCGACCTGGCAAGCCTCGAGGACCGCTGGCGCGGGATCGGCGAGGCGGAGGATACGGTTCGCCGCGCGGTATTGCGCCATTACGCCGCGAGGGGGCACGCGCCGTCGATCGCCGCGCTCGGCGACGTGACCGGTCTCGGGTCCGACGCCGTGCGCGGCCTGCTCAAGCAGCTGAAGGGGCGCGACCTGATCCTGTTGGACGACGCTGGCGAAACCATCCTCGGCGCCTATCCCTTCACCGAACGCGACACCGGGCATCGCGTCGATCTCGGCGGCACGACGGTCAGCGCGATGTGCGCGATCGACGCGCTCGGCGTCGGCGCGATGTGCGACCGCGATGTCGCCATCCACTCCAGTTGCCGCGCGTGCGGCGAGGCGATCGAGATCATCACCCGCGACCGCGGCGCGGCGCTCGACCGGGCGACGCCCGAAGGCGCCGTGGTCTGGGTCGGGCTGCGTTACGCCGGCGCCTGCGCCGCCAGCTCGCTGTGCACGGTGATGACGTTCTTCTGCTCGGACGCGCATCTGGACCGCTGGCGCGGCGCCAACTACCCGGACCTGAACGGAATCCGGCTGTCGATCGACGAGGCGTTTCAGGCCGGCAAGGCGATCTTCACGCCGATGCTGGCCGGGACTTGAAAGCGAGGTGTGTTCCCATGGATAAGCTTCTCGGCACGGGGATCACCGGCTCGGTGGTCATGGCGATCTGCTGCGTCACCCCGGTGCTGGTCGTTTTGGTGACGGCGGTCGGCTTGTCGGCGATCGTCGGCTACCTCGACTACGTGCTGTTTCCCGCGCTGGCGTTCTTTCTCGGCCTGACCGGCTACGCGCTTTACCGCCGGTCGAAGCGCGTGCCGGTTGCCCAGCGTGTTACGGCGCAAGCCAACCCGGAAACCGAGGAATCGTGATGGGCGGAAGCCCCGCGGATTGCAGCCCGGAAGCCGCGAAGGGCGGGAGCGAAGGCTTCGACCTCGCCGTGATCGGGGCCGGCTCGGCCGGCTTTTCGGCCGCGATCCGGGGGGCCGAGCTTGGCGCCCGGGTCGCGCTCATCGGCCACGGCACCATCGGCGGCACGTGCGTCAATGTCGGCTGCGTTCCCTCGAAGACCCTCATCCGCGCCGCCGAGACGCTCCACCAGGCCGAGGCCGCCTCGCGCTTTGCCGGAATTCGCGGCCGGGCCGACCTGGAGGACTGGCGCGCTCTCGTCGCCCAGAAGGACGAGCTGGTCAGCGGACTGCGCCAGTCGAAGTACAGCGATCTTCTGCCGGCTTACAACACCATCGCCTATCTCGAGGGGCCAGCGCGGCTCGCGGTTCACGATTTTGTTACCCGATGGGCCTTGAACCTGTAGTTACTACAGGCACTATCTATCGTGGCGAGACGAGGAGCGGGGACGCAAAGGAACCGAGATGAGCGAGAGAACCGATACCCGTCGCGATACCGTCGGCGGCGGCGAGAGCTTCGACCTGGCGGTGATCGGCGCCGGATCGGCCGGCTTTGCCGCGGCCATTCGCGCGTCGGAGCTGGGCGCGCGGGTCGCGCTCATCGGCCACGGCACGATCGGC
>JACZUY010000006.1 GCA_022572945.1 Pseudomonadota bacterium | reverse complement strand
AGCCGCATCGCATCTACACGCGCGACCCCAACGCGCCGCACATGAACGAGTCCGGCAAGGCCGCCTGCCGTTTGCCGGCGGGCCATCCCGAGGCATTCTTCGAAGCCTTCGCCAACGTCTACCGCTTCGCCTACGACAGCATGATCGCCCGCGCCGCTGATTTTCGGGGACCTCTCAAGCTTTACGCAACGCCGTACACCTGGCTACTCGCCCGCGGCGATGGCGCCGCAGTATGTGACTGGTCGGTCGATTTACGGGGCGTCTTCGATGGGGTGCCGTCGATCCACTGCGAGAGCAGGGCATTGAAGGAGCGGCTCGATCGGCATTTCGCAAAATTCACGCCGAAGATCATCGCGCCGCCACGGAGAAAACGTCGTGCCGCATGACCCTGACCTAGCGATGAAGACCGACCCCAATGAATCTTCGGACAACTCCAAAGACGAGTCGCCCGGTGCGCTTCCTCCGCGATCCATCCGCGGTGCAGATCCCGCGAAGATCCCGTGCCGGCGGTTTGTTTATGGGCGGCGCCTGATCCGCAAGGCCGTGACGATGACGGTGGCGCCCCCGGGATTTAATAAAACCACGATGATGATGCACGAGGCGGTCGCGATTACGGGCGGGGTCGATTGGGCGGGCAATGTCGTCCACGAACCCGGGCCCGTGTGGTTCATAAACAACGAAGAAGACCAGGATGAGCTCTACCGGCGACTGTTCGCCGTGCTCGATCACATGGGCGTCAAGTTTGAGGACATCAAAGATCGGCTGTTCCTGAACAGTGGCGCCGAGTATCCGCTACTCATAGCTACGAGGGATGAAAACGGGGATGTCGCCGCCACACCCGCTGTGGATGCTTGTGTTGAGCACCTTAAAGAGATCGAGGCAGTGGCGTTTTTCATCGACCCGCTGTCTGAGATCCACACGGTTGAAGAAAATTCCAATGAACAAATGCGGGGGGTCTTGGCAATTGTTCGCCGGATCGCGCAGCAAGCGAACGTCGCGATCTCCATTTCTCACCACACCAGAAAACCGCCGGCCGGTAGCTCCGAAGGATACGCGGGGAGCATGGATAGCGCCCGTGGCGCCAGCTCTCTCGCCGGGGTGATTCGCATCGCGCATACGCTCCTTGGCATGTCCAAGGGCGACGCGGAGCGGTTGGCCGTCCCCGAAGATGAACGGCGGTTCTACCTTCGCCTTGACGACGCCAAGAGTAATTTGTCGGCGCCCGGCGGGAGCCCGATATGGCTCAAGCGCGAGAGCGTCATCCTCTTGAACGGCGACGAAATAGGCGTCCTGACACCCGTTGACTTGACCGATCGAGAGACTAACGCACGCTTGGCGACGGAGGAGCGCCACCGGAGCATCATCGCCCGGTTGATCCCGATCATCGATACCGAGCTGACCGTGAACAAGGCCGGCATCGCATTGATCGAGCAAGAGGGGACGCTTTATCCGACCTACCAGAACAAGGACTTCAACGGCCGGTGCCCGGCGACCGTCCGCAAGGAAATCGAAGCGGCTGTCGCGTCCGGCATCACGGTGAATGGTCAGACCTTCCAGATCGATGACCGCGAGGGCGGAATCGGGACCGCAACCCGCACCGCAAAGATGCTGGTGAGGGTGTTCGGCGACGGCGCCGACGATGATCTGGGAGAAATCCCATTTTGACCGCGAAAGTTACCTCAAACCCGCAGAAAACAACGTCCGCTCCCGTCCGCATGCACATGTCGGGAAACAATAGGTCAGTGCCGGGTAACTATTATTTCGCTAAGTCATTGATAAATAACGTCCGCTTTTCCCGACATGTGCAACCTATATACACAGGTGCGGACGGACGGACGGTGCAGACGGCGCATGTGCGCCGCACCGTCCTATCCCGTCCTTTCGCTTGGTGGCTAGGGGTGGTGACCGAGACGAAAAGGCTGTGCCGGCCCGCCCGTGCAGACCACGACTGCATACAATTATCGTCCTGGTGGAGTGGCAACTGATGTTTAATCCGTAGGCATACTGGTGGAAAGTCCTTGCCAACGTGGCGGAGTTCCTACACTATGCCGCTTGCGGGCGCCAAGGTCGTGGAGAGCGTGTCCGCACTATGTCCGAAGAAAATACCCTCTCGGTAGGCCCCAACAGCAACTCGGAACGGCTCCGTTCAGTGGACGGCAGGACGCGCTTGGGGAGGTTTATGTCCGAGTTGCGAACGGAACTGTATGAGGCCCTGGGCACCGACAACCCCACACCAATGCAGCGCATCATCGTGGACCGCATCGTCGAGAAGGCCGCCCGCGCGTTCTTCAACCAGGTGTTCCGCGACGGCTTCTTCCACGCCGATCTGCACCCCGGCAACCTGTTCGTCGACCAGGCCGGCGACATCGTCGCGGTCGATTTCGGCATCATGGGGCGGCTCGACAGGGAAACCCGCCGCTACCTCGCCGAAATCCTCCTCGGCTTCCTCACCGGCGACTACGCCCGCGTCGCCGAGCTCCACTTCGAGGCCGGCTACGTGCCCCGCGCCAAGTCGCGCGCCGCCTTCACCCAGGCGTGCCGCTCGATCGGCGAGCCGATCCTGGGGCGCCCGCTCGAGGAGATCTCGCTCGCCCGGCTCCTCGCCCAGCTTTTCCAGGTGACCGAACGCTTCGCCATGGAGACGCAGCCGCAGCTTCTGCTTTTGCAGAAGACCATGCTGTTCGCCGAGGCGATCAGCCGGCGGCTCAACCCGGCGCTCAACATGTGGGCATTCGCGCGGCCCCTGATCGAAGACTGGGCGGCCGAGAACCTGAGCCCCGAGGCCCGGCTCAGGGATTCGGTCGACGACGGACTCGCGCTGGCGCAACGCTTGCCGAAGCTCATCGCCGACGCCGAGGCCGCGCTCGCCGTGGTCGCCGAAGGCGGGCTCAAGCTGCACCCCGAGACGGTGCGCGCGCTGGCCGAGGCGCAGGCAGGACGACGCGCGGGCGCGCCTTATCTGTGGGCGGCGCTCGCCGCGCTGGCGCTGGCCGTCGCCGTGCTGGCGTAATCCAGCCTTCGGAACGACGCGATCCGCACGGACTCCTCAAAGAGCGAACGATTAAAAGGGGTCTGACCCCTTTTACCGACATCGTTTCCAGAGGCCCGGATCGAACCCGACAGATCACGTGTCACCTGCGGCGGACATATCATCCGTTACCGCCGCCGCCGGCGCGTGCGTGTGGCGCGGCGGGCAAATCTTCCCTAAACGGTCATTGTACCTTGCGGTTGTCGCATCGGGCGTGGTCGCCCGTTGACCCGCGGTCGGGGTCCGGTCGAGCACGCCGCGGACGACCGATTTCCGGAGAGCGCCATGACACAGCACGTACGGAACCCGCAACCGGGCCCGAGGAACCCCCGGCCGCCGAACCAGGCTGAGCCAGCCGCCGGCCTCGATGCCGGGGTGCGGGTTCGCGGCCCGGCTGGCGTTGGCCACCGCATTGCTCTAGGCTTGCCCGGCGCGAACGCCGCGTCGCCGGCGCGGCGAACGCGGCGCGATCGGGGCAAGGGAGCGCGGGGTGTGACCAAGGCGCTTGGGTTTATCGCGGTGATGCTTTGGGCGATTTCCGCGGCGGCCCAGACGGCGCCCATGAGCGCGGCCGACGAGGCGCGGATCCGCGCCGTCGTCGCCGGCCAGCTCGCCGCCTTCCAGCGCGACGACGCGAACGCCGCGTTCGCCGTTGCCTCGCCGGCGATCCAGCAAATGTTTCAAACGCCCGGCATCTTCATGCGGATGGTGAAAACCGGCTACGCCCCGGTCTACCGCCCGCGCAAGGTCGAGTTCCGCGACCTCGTCGACGCCGGAGGCATACCGGTCCAGCGCGTCTATCTGGTCGGGCCCGACGGCGTTCCGGTGATCGCGTTGTACCCGATGGAACGGCAGGCGGACGGCAGTTGGAGGATCGACGGCTGCACTCTCGTGCGCGCCGATGACGGCATGGCGTGAGCCCGCGCGGTCACGAAATCGCGTGAACCGCGGCGTCGTGCAGGGAATCGATTAGAATGCGGACGGCCTGCCGGCCGATGCGGCGCCGAGAGGTTGGGATCGATTGATGACGAAAAAGGCCTCGTCAAGGGCTGCCGCGAAGGCGCCGCCCCCCGCCGACCGGTTGTTGCCCGACGGCATCGACCAGATCCGCGACCTCGCCAGGTTCCCGTCGGAGAACCCCAATCCGGTCCTCAGGGTCACGCCGAAGGGCCGGGTGATCTACGCCAACGACGCCGCCCGCGCGATCGGCGGGCTGATCGCCGGCGGCGACACGGCGTCGCGCGCGCTTGCCGCCGCGGCGGCGCGGGCCTCGAGCGACACGACCAGGCAAGAGGCGGCGCACGCCGCGGGCGACCGTCACTACGCCTTCACGCTGACGCCGGTCGCCGGCGAGGCCTATATCAACGTCTACGGCCGCGACGTCACCGACGAGCGCAACGCCCGCGCGGAGATCGAAAGCCTCGCCAGGTTCCCCTCCGAGAACCCCAATCCGATCCTGCGCGTCGCCGGCGACGGCGCGCTGCTCTACGCCAACGAGGCGGCGCACGCGATTCGCGGCCTGATTTCGGGGAAGCGCAAGAAGCTCCACGCCGCGCTCGTCGATGCGGTCACGGAATCGGTCCGCTCGGCGAGGCGCGCCGAGGCCGAGTATGCCGTGGGCGGCCGCGCCTTCGCCTTCGCGGTCACGCCGGTGGCCGGCGAGCCTTACGTCAACGTCTACGGCCGCGACATCACCGAGGAGCGTCACGCCCAGTTGGAGGTGCGCAGCCTGGCGAAGTTCCCGGAGGAGAACCCCAACCCGGTGCTGCGGGTCACCGGGGCCGGCGGCGTGCTCTACGCCAACAAAGCAGCCGCCGAGCTGCCCGGGATGTTGAGGGATGGCGGCAAAGCCCTCGCGCCCGCGCTATCCGGCGTGGTGGCGGAGGCCTTCAGGCACGGGCAGCATCGCCTTGCCGAGTTGCCGTTCGGCGAGCGGCTTTTCGCCCTCGCCGTGACGGCGGTGCCGAACGAGGCATACGTCAACGTCTATGGCCGCGACATAACCGAGGAGCACCGCGCCAACCGGGAAGTTCTGCGCATCAAGAACTTCAACCAAAGCATCCTCGACAACCTCTCCAACGGCATCATCACCCTCGACGACAAGCTGACGATCACCTCAGCCAATCCGGCCGTAAGGAGAATCTTCTGCGTCGAGGAAGACGCCGTCGAGGGCCAAACGCTGGAGGACGTGGTCGGCGCGGAGAATCGCTGGTTGATCGAGGCCACACGGGAGGCTTTGGGGAGTGCGGATTCCCGGATCCTGGTCGACAAGGAGTTGATCGGCCGCGACGGCCATCGCACCTCGATCAACCTGACGGCCGCCTCCTTCCGAGACGCCGAGCAGAACTATTCCGGCGTCATACTGGTCTTCGAGGACATAACGCGGGAAAAGCGTGTCAAGGGCACGATGGTGCGCTTCATGTCCGATGCGGTCGTCGAGCGGCTTCTCGAGGCCGACGAAGACGTCCTCAGCGGCGTCACGCAAGAGGTCACGATCGTGTTCTCGGATATCCGGGGGTTCACCAGCCTGTCCGAAAAGCTCGGCGCGACCGAAATGGTGGAGATTCTGAATGCCTACTTCGCCGACATGGTGGACATCATCTTCGAGTGCGGGGGCACGCTCGACAAGTTCATCGGCGACGCGATCATGGCGGTTTTCGGCGCGCCCTTCCAAAGCCAGAACGACGCCGACAATGCGGTGAGCGCGGCGGTGGCAATGCTGCGCCGCCTGAAGCACTTCAACGCGGCGCGCCACGCCGAGGGCTTCACGCCGATCGACATCGGGGTCGGCATCGACACCGGAGTCGTGATCGCCGGCACCATCGGGTCCCCCCGGCGCATGGACTACACGGTCATCGGCGAACACGTCAATCTGGCCTCGCGCATCGAGACCGTGAACAAGCTTTACGGGACCCATATCCTTATCAGCGAGTTCACCAAGGCCAACCTCAAGAACGAGCCGTGTCTGCGGGAAGTCGATCTCGTGCGGGTGGCCGGGGTCGAGGCTCCTTTGCGGCTTTACGAGGTGCTCGACTATCATACGGAGGAGAGCTTTCCCAACCTGGAGGCCAGCCTGGCGGCGTACGCCCAGGGGCTGGAGAGCTTTCGCAAGCAGGCCTGGCGCGAAGCCGCGGAGGCATTCTCGCGGGGCTTGAATCTGAACCCCGGTGACCGCCCGACTCAAATTTTCCTGAGTCGGTGCTGGGGCTACATGGCGCGGGCCCCGGAAGGCTCCTGGACGGGGGTTACGAATTTGACCAAGTAGGCGTGAGCTGATCGGCTTCCCCGGTTCCGGGGCGCGAGTATATGGGTTAAGTCCAACGGTCCTGCACATTTCCAAGCCACCTCGCGCCGCTTCACAATTTCCGGCGCCGGGGCTTCGGGGGTTGGTCGCCGCGAACATCGGCTTTACATTATTTTTCCCGCGGATATCGTGCGACCCCGGCGGCTGGACCGACCGGGCATCGTCGTCAGCGCGCGGATGAAGAATTCCTCAGGTTCGACGGGGGCGACCCGAATGTCCGATGACCGTAGGCCGACGATCGTGGAGCTGGCGACCTCGGACGGCGCCCTGAAGCGGTCGCTGATGACCGGCGCCGTCGTCGGCACCATTCTCTCGCTCATCAACCAGGGCGATGCCCTGTGGGCGGGCGAGGCGCCCAACCTGGTAAAGGTCGGCCTGAACTACCTGGTGCCTTACTGCGTCGCCACCTACGGCGCGGTCACCGCCAAGCAGATGGCGCTGCGCCGGCAGTCCGAATAGCGATTGCTTCAAGGGGGATCGGCGGCGCTTCCGACTATTCCGGTTGCTCGCACGCTGGCCTTGCGATCGCGGGCAGGAACAGCCGGACCGTCGTGCCCTCTCCGGCGCTGGTTTCGATCGCCACGCCGCCGCCGGACTGCTTGACGAATCCGTACACGACGCTGAGCCCGAGGCCGGCCTTCTCGGCCATGCCGCGGCTCGTGAAGAAGGGCTCGAAGACCCGCTCGGCGATCTCCGGCGGCATCCCCGCGCCCGTGTCGGCGAGCGCGATCATGACGTACCGTCCCGCCGCCAGGCTGCATCCGAAGACCTCGCCGCCACTCGCGTGGTCGACGTTTTCGGCGGCAATGAGCAGGGTTCCGCCGCTAGGCATGGCCTCTTCGGCGTTGCGCGCGAGGTGAAGAATCGCGACCCTCAATCGGCCGCGGTCGATCGACACGGGCCACAGCCCGGGCGCCGCCTTCACCCGTAACCTGACGGCGCCAGGCAGCGCCCCCAGCACGTCGTCCGTCACCGCGGTGATGAGCGCGTTGGCGTCGACCGGTTCGGGCCGCAGCACCTGGTGGCGCGTGAAGGCGACCAGACCCCGGTTGATCTCCGCCGCGGCTTCGACCGCGCGCAGCGCGGCGTCGATGAATTCCGATTGTTCCGTATTGCCCAAAGCCGACGTTTTGACCAGCTCGAGATTGCCCTGGATGACCGTCAGCAGGTTGTTGAAATGATGGGCGACGCCGCCGGCGATCTGGGCCACGGCCTCCATCTTTCCCGCCTCGCGCAATGCCGCCTGCGCCGCCCGCGTCTCCGCCTCGAGCCGCCGCTTCTCGAAGCAGCGTTCGAGCGTGGCGAGCAGGTCGTCGGTGCGCAGCGGCTTGCTGAGGTAATCGTAAACGTGGTGACGCAGCGCCCGGACGACCGAGTCGATGTCGACGTAAGCGGTCGAAAGGATGCAGTCGATGCCGGCGCGACGCTCGTTGAGCGGGGAAACCAGATCCAGACCCACGGTGGGACCGAGCCGGTAATCGAGAATCGCGACCTCGGCGTCGAAATGCTCGATCGCGTCGATCGCCTGCGCGGCGTTGTACGCGGTTTCGACCTCGTAGCCCTCGAGGGTGAGGAAATTGCGCAGGCCGTCGGCGAAGTCGCGATCGTCGTCGACGACCAGAACCCGGCGGGCAGGCCCTTCGCTGGTGGCGCTCGCCGCCACCGCCGTCATGCCGCGCTCCTCGCGAGGGCGTCGAGCGGCAGCCACAAGGTGAACCGCGCGCCGCGCCCCCGCCCGCCGGAGACCTCCACGCCGCCGCCGTGCTGCTCCATGATCTGCCTGACGATCGAGAGCCCGAGGCCGACGCCGAAGCTCTTGGTGCTGTAAAGAGGTTCGAAGATGTTGGCCACGTTCTCCTCCGCGATTCCCGGTCCGGTATCGCTGACCGACACCTCGATCCGCGCATCGGTCACGCGCGAGCCGACCGTGATCACATGCGGCGTCGCGCCGGCCTCGTCCCCGCCGTCGCCGAGCATCGCCTGGCAGGCGTTGGCGAGCAGGTTGAGCACCGCGCGGCGGAGGCGGTCGCGGTCGAACACGACCGCGACCTTCGCCGCCAGTTTCCGGCGCAGCGCCACGCCGCCGGCGGGCGTGTACTCGTCGAGCAGCTCGCCGAGCCAGGCGTCGATCGGCGTCGCCGACCGGTCCAGATCGCGCCCCCGCGAATACTCCAGGAGGTCGGTGATGATCGCGTCGCAACGGGTGATGCTGCGGTCGACGATCGCCACCGAGCTTTTCATTATCGGGTGTGCATCGTCGGGCAGCTTCTTGATCGCGGCGATCGAGACGCGCATCGCGCCGAGCGGGTTGCGCAGCTCGTGCGCCACCGTGCCGGTGAGCTGGCCGAGCGCGGCGAGGCGCTCCTTGCGCACCAGCTCGGCCTGCGCCGCGCGCAGCGCCTCCTCGGCGCGCTTGCGATCGGTGACGTCGTTGACCAAAACGAAACATCCCTTGACCGTCCCGTCGTTTTCGAGGTGCGGAAGATACGCGGCATCGATGAAGCGCTCCCCGCCATGCCTGAACGGCATGAGCGTCTCAAAGCTCACGGCTTCGCCGGCGAGGGCCTTGCCGAGGTAATCCCTGACCTTTCGATACGCGGATTCGCCGAGGACTTTCCTCACCGGCCGATCGAGGATCTTTTCCAGGGGAAGCCCGAACATTTTCTCGCAGCCCTTGTTGGCGAAGCGATAACGTCGATCCCGATCGACGTACAAGATCGCCACCGGCACATTGTCGGTGATGAGACGAATTTGCCGCTCGCTCTCGCGCAGCTCGGCGGTGCGCTCCTCGACGCGGCGTTCGAGTTCGTCGTTGAGCCTCTTGATCCGCTCTTCAGCCTGCTTGCGCTCGGCGATGCTCGCGCGCAGGCGGCGGTTCAGGGCCACCACCGTGCGGTAGCGCCAGAACGCCGCCGCCGCCGCGGCCAGCAGCAAGCCGATCGCCAGGGCGGCCACGACCCTCGCGGTGGTCCAGTAGGGCTCGGGCCGGCCGTACCATTTGCGATAGATTTCCCGGTACGCCTCGGTGCCGACGAACGCCTTGACCGCGTCATCGAGCCGCTTCAGCAGCGCGGTATTCCCCTTGAGGACCGCCATGCCGCGCTTGATCTCTTTCAGGGCGCCGCCGACCGTCTCGATACGATCGCCGACCCGCGCGTCGAACGCGATCCGCCAGACGACCGGCTCGGGAAGCACGAGCGCGTCCACAGCGCCCGAAAGGAGCGCGAAGAGCGCCTCGAGCGGGGTGTCGAACAACACCAGCTCGACGTCGTCCACGTCCTTCAACAGGCGCACCGCGACGTTGGTCCGCGTGGTCGCGACCCTGGTGCCGGCGAGGTCGGCTATTCCCGCGATCGAGGTCGTGTCGCGGCGAACGAAAATGGAGACGCGGAAGGTCTCCACGGGAGCGGTATAGTCGTAGATGATTTTACGTTCTTCGGTAATACCGCTGTTGACGGTGACATCGGCCCTGCCGGACCGGACGGCTTCGCCAGCGCTTTTCCAGTTTCCTTCGTTTTGATAGCGGAACCGGACTCCGGCCAACTCGGCCACGCGCTCGGCGACGTCGATGGCGAAGCCAGAAATCTCGCCGTTTTCATCGATCACGTACTGGGGCGGGAAATGGCCGGGGATGGCGGCGACGATCTCACCGGGCGCCGCTTCCGGCGGCTCTCCGGCCACGGCCGGCGCGGCGACCACGAAGAGAACGATCAAAGAAATGACGACCCGGGTACAAGCGCGGCGCGCGATGCTCGCCACCACCGCCGTCATGCCGCGCTCCTCGCGAGGGCGTCGAGCGACAGCCACGATTGCGATGATCGAATTACGTCTCCGCCGAAGCATCCGCGGCCTCCTTGCCGGTCTCACGAATCATCGCGTTCTCCGCCACCGGACGGCCGCGTCGATGGTTTGCCCGAACGCGCGCGCCGGCGCCGCGCGCGAACCGCGGCGGCCGCGGGGATTGCGATGGACGGGGGCGCAATCGTTCGCAAGGTAAGCGCGAACCATTCCCTCCAGCCTCCCCGACGTCGGACCCGCATGAGCGTCGTCCCGGGAGCGATCCCGCCGCCGGGTCATCGACGCGCTCCAGAATTGCTTCGAAATGGTTACGAAAACGTTAACGATCGTTAACGCCTCGGCGGTCCGACCCCAACGCCGCGAAGCGCGATTCGTGTTCCGCGCTCGCGCACGCGGGGGCGCTCGCACGCCGTACGCCATGTTGGCGTTAACGTTATCGTTAACGGACTCGGCCCGGCCGCCCCCACCGGGCGGCGGTCTCACGTCGCCGAATGTGAGCGCAGGACCGCCACGGCGTGCTCGAGATCATCCCAGCCGTAGGCCATTTCACGCAGCGTCACGCCCCACAGCCGCTCCTCGCGCACGGCGATCCAGGCGCCGCCCGCGGTCTGATAGAAGAACCGCGCCGGGTTCCCGGCCAACACCCAGATCAACGCCGAGCGCGAACCGCCGGCGAGCAATGCCTCGAACAGCCCGGCGAGCAATCGGGCGCCGATTCCCCGCCCCTGGTAATCGGGGAGCACGTAGAGCGTGTAGACCTCGCCGTCGAAATCGAGACCGGCGCCTTTCGCCGGGCCGCAACTGCCGAATCCGACGACCGCGCCCGGGGCGTCCTCGGCGACCATCACGACCTGCCGCGTGCGGCGGCGGTCGAGCGCCTGCGACCACATCGCCGCCTTGTGCCGGCGGCGCATGCCGACGAGCACCCGGCTCGGCACCAGCCCCGCGTACGTGTCGCGCCAGGTCTCGACATGGACCGCGGCGATCGCCGCGGCGTCGGCGGCCCTCGCCCTGCGGATCGTGACCATGGAGCACATCGCTACCACGGCGGGGCCGGCAGTCCAAACTTCGGGCGGCGGGGCAGCGCCATATCTCAAAACGGCGAACCGACTAATCAGATTGCCGCATAGGTGAGAATTCGCGCGCGAAGTTTTTAGAGTCGAGCATGCGGCGGTGCCCTTGTGGCACCGAGCATGAGGTCAACACTTAAGCGGATTGGGAGGATCAAATGGTGTTCCTGATGAACCAAATCCCGTCTCTCCGTGACTCGAAGAAGGCCGTGGCCCGGCGCGCACCCGGGCTGTGCGGATTGGTGCTTGGCGCCGCGGTCGTCGGCCTGATCCTCGCGCCGCTGCCCGTGAGCGCCGGGATGTCGACCGCGTCATGGAGCGACCAGCAGATTGAATATGCATTGGCGGCCGCAACGACCGCGCGGGCCGCCTACTCGACTTACTATGCGGCGGCAAACGACGCCTGCATGCCCTTCGCGGGCGATGTCGAAGGCTGCGTCTCCGCGCTCTCCGATGCGCCGTCGGCTGCGGGTGACGGCGGGCGCGAAGCCGGCGGCTGGGCGCCCACGCTCGGGGGCAGGGCCTTCGAAAACGAGTAAGCGGCCATGAAGCCCAAGCTGATTCCCCTGCGCCAAGAAGCCGCCGTTCAAGACCAACTCGCGCGGATTGACAAGCCGAGCAACGGCAGCGGCTTTGGAAAGCGCCCGCGGCATTCGTTGGCGCAGCAAATCACCGCGTTAGGGTGATGCCTATGCAAATCAGCAGGTTGCTGGCCCCGGCGCTCTTCGTCGCCATCATTGGTACGGGTGACCCCGGCTTCGCCTCGGTCGAGGTTGCCGCGCAGTTCATCGACCAGCTCGGCAACCAGGCGATCGAGACCCTTCGGAGCCCCAATCTCACCCTCGATCAGCGCGAGGACCGGTTCCGCGGTCTGCTGAGCCGGGGGTTCGACCTGCGGTTCATCGGCCGATTCGTGCTCGGCAAGTACTGGCGGCGGGCGACGCCCGGGCAGCAGAGCAACTATCTCGCGCTGTTCGACGAGTTCGCCCTGCATACCTACTCGGCGCGGTTCGGAGGATACGTCGGCGAGACGCTCACGGTCGTCGGCACGCGCCAGGCGAACGACAAGGACGTGGTCGTGCGCACGCGGATCGATCGCCCCAACAGCCCGCCGATCATCGCCGACTGGCGGGTGCGCACCACCGGGAACCGTTACCGCAT
Source organism: Pseudomonadota bacterium (assembly GCA_022572945.1). Taxonomy (GTDB): domain Bacteria; phylum Pseudomonadota; class Alphaproteobacteria; order JAAXGF01; family JAAXGF01; genus JACZUY01. The sequence continues at coordinate 15,271 of JACZUY010000006.1, read as the reverse complement.
TATCGACGTGATGATCGAGGGCATCAGCCTGGCGGTCACCCAGCGCTCCGAGTTCGCGGCGGTGGTCCAGCGCGATGGCATCGAAGGGCTCCTTTCCGTCTTGCGCGCGCGCACGACCAATCGGCCGTAGGCGGTCGATGACGGATACCAGCCCCTTAGCGACCGCGATTTGGCGCCGCGCATCACACCGGCGATCGACGAGCTTCAGGACACAATCGCCGCCGCGATCCTGGCGGGGCTGATCGTCGAGCCCAGCTTCAAGCCGATCAGCGGACGCTTCAACGATTTCGGCGTGTCGGTGGACTCTGTACGTCTGCAACGTGCAGATATACCGCAAGCTCGCCTGATACCGTTTCCGATTGAATCGTTCGGCCCTCGTGGTTCGACCCGCCTTCGCGGAGCCCGCTTCGGCGGGCGAAGGAAGGCAGGCTCACCATGAGGGCCTGTGCCTCGAGCGCGTCGAAGGGCCTCACTCTGAGCTTGTCGAAGAGCGAGGCCCGAAGTGATCAGCCGGAATTGGTATGAGAGGTCTTGCGCGGAACCATGGCATATCGGGTGGCCGTCACGGCCGCTTGAGCAACCCGAGGATTCGACGGGCCTCGGGGGCAACGAACAGGGTTCCACCGCAAGCCATGGCCACTTCGGCGTTGCGCAAAAGGTCGAAGAACCGCGACCCTCGATCGGCCGCGGTCGACCGACACGGGCCATAGCCCGGGCGCCGCCTTCACCCGCAACCTGACGGCGCCCGGCAGCGCCCCCCCCCGCACGTCGTCCGTCACCGCGGTGGTGAGCGTGTGGGCGTCGCCCGCTTCGGTCCGACGAAATGGTGCCCCCAGGGAGACTCGAACTCCCACGTCCTTTCGGACAACAGATTTTGAGTCTGCCGCGTCTACCAGTTCCGCCACAGGGGCAAGGGCGCGGCCATCATAGCCGCCGGCCGCGGACGGTCAACACGGCCAGGGATCCGGGATCCCTGTTACGGCATTGCCCGCACGCCCGCACTCGGGCTAAATGCGCCGGCGCACCGCCGACGGGACGAATCCATGCTCAGACGGCTCTATGACGAGACCATGGCGCTCGCCGCCCACAGGCATGCGCTTCTCTTGCTCGCCGCGGTCGCGTTCGTCGAAAGCTCGGTGTTCCCCATCCCGCCCGACGTTCTCCTCGTGCCGATGGTGCTGGCGGCGCGCGCGCGCGCGTGGCGGATCGCCGCTGTGTGCACCGCCGCCTCGGTCGCCGGCGGCCTCGCCGGCTACGGCATCGGCGCCTTCCTGTTCGAGAGCGTCGGCCGGGCGCTGATCGAGTTCTACGGCTACACCGAGGTCTTCGTAAGTTTCCGCGACACTTACAACGCATGGGGCTTGTGGATCGTCTTCGCCGCCGGGCTCACGCCGCTGCCGTACAAGGTGTTCACCATCGCCAGCGGCGTCACCGGGCTCAACGTCGCGGTCTTCGTCCTCGGCTCGGTGTTATCGAGGGGCCTGCGGTTCTTCGTCGTGGCCGGGCTGCTGTGGTACTTCGGACCGCCGATCCGCAGCTTCGTCGAGCGCCACCTGGGCAAGGTCGCGGCGGCGTTCCTGCTCTTGCTCGTCGGCGGCTTCGTTGTCGCCGGCATGATCGGGTAGAGCACCATCCGAACCCGTGGAATCGTTCGGATTGCGCCAGCCCGCGCCCCCTTCGGTCGCAATAATTGGAGGCCGCCGCTGATGCGGCCGGGTTTTGGTCTGGATTAGATTTGGCCTGCGTGGCGATTGAACGCAGTAAAGTCACAACTATTGTGACGTTGCGTATTATTTCGGCTTGGCGCTGAACAAGCCCTCGACCGCGGAGAGCACGCGCAGGGCCACATTGATCGCCGAATGGTCTTGCGCGGCGGAAAGCGATCCGACACGTGTTTGCGCAATCTCCAGCGCGCTGCTCCCGTACCGTTCGACGAGCTCCAGGGCGGCTTGCCGAATATCGGCGTCTGCGACGACCAAATCCAGTCTCCCATTCTGCCGCGCCGGGCGGCGCGCGGATTGACCCCCGCGCGAGCCTGGCGACGGGCTGGAAAATTCGAACGAGCGCTGGCGCCTCTCCAGGCCGGTGACGCGAATCGCGTCTGGCTCGTTCTTCCGGACCCGCGGAAACGTCGCCCGTTTTAAGCCGCGCCTAGTACCACACGCTTGCAGGTTCGGTGATGATTATGTCCATGACGCCGTACCATCCGTTGTCCCGGCAGACTTGCAGGGCCGAATCGTGGCCCAGGCTGTCGACGAGCGACGTGGCAAATTGGCGCTGGCGTTGATCGCTGGCCCCTTCGGGATTTACCTGTTCGTACAGCATTTCATTCTCCCGCGCTGAATCGCCCCATGCATACCTCTGATCGGGACAAGTAATCGGTTTCGCCGGCGCTTTCTCCTCATGCCCGCGATCTGGGTATCCGATACGGCAATCTGGGGCGTACCGCCGTCGGCAAACAAAAAACCCGCGCGGGGCGGGGCCGGTCACCGTTTCGGAGTCGCTGTATTCGGCTGGGCTGAATGAGCTAGTAATACGCAATGTCACAAATCTTGTGACATTGCTGGGTTCAATCGCCACGCAGGCTTTCGCCGCACGGGCGGCGGCCCGCAGTCGCGGGCTCCGGATTTCAAACCGATCCAATCATTTTGAAATTCGGTATAACACCAAACGAACCCGATATTGACCTATTTCATGGGCGCAAATCGGTTCGCCTAGGCAGGCGCGACGCGGCGGGCAGCGCCGCTTCGCCGCTCGCGGCCGCTGCGGCGTTCGCCATTCGCGCGGCGGGACTCTTCCCCCGGGCGGTCCGTACCCCGCCGGTCGCTGCCCAGGTCCGGTCTAGCGCCCCGGTGTGCCCGCCGGTCGTCATCGCTACGTCGTTCGACGCCTCCGCGCCGATCATGGCCGCCACGCCGTTCTTCCGCCTCACGCTGGTCCATATCTCGTCACAATAAAAGTTTCGCCATAAGGAAATAGTTGCATGACAAGCATTTATGCATGTATCGCCCGGCAATTCCTCTCACTCCACGATCTGAATATCTGGTTCGTTGTTTTGAGATATCGCGCCATGGGCCGGCGTCCGCCTCCCGAGGCCGCCCGCGCCCATGCGCCATTCCCGGTTTCGTATCGGCGCGTTCCGGGCGGCGATCGGGCATCTGCCGAGGCTGTGTTGGCCCTCATCTACGAAATGATGTGCATTCCGCGCGGGCTTCTCGCGTCCCACCTCACGGTCCGCTGCCGCCGCGGATCGCCAACATCCACCTGTCCATGCCATGTCAATCCGATCCGGTCATTACGAAATCGGGTGCAATTTCGACACCGCGCGCCGGCGCCAACAAACGAATGTCAGCCGCATCCCCTCACGAGTGAGCGGCAACGGATTCAGGTGCGAATTCAGATGCGGAATTCGCGCGGATTGAAAATTTGGGGCGGCAGCTGCGGCCTTTTTCGCGGCGGCAAGGGCGGTGGAACGATCTTGACGTTCAGATCGCCCAAATCGTCGGCATTCTTGAGTGCGAACGGTCTTGTGATGACGACCGCCGAATGTTTCGCGACGGCGGCTTCGATCGCGTCTTCCAGCCTCTCGGCCAGCGGCTGACGCCAGGGCAGCACGTAGTAGCGCGGCTCCATGGCGCCGTCGAGTCGCAACCACATATAGATCGCTTCTCCCTCGTGCAGGCTGACGCCGAGCACCGTCGCGTTGTCCGCGTTCCGCTCGAACCACTCGAAGCTCATGGGTTTCGGCTTGCTCAGCATCTCGATCAGTTCGACGTAGGCGATGGGGATGAACAACGCCGCGATCGCCACCGCAGCGACCCTGGGGGGGACCGCGCGCGGCGCCCAGATGGCGATGCTCGCGAGCGCCGCGGCCACGCCGGTGGCGCCCGCGAAGATGTAAAACAGAACGTCCATCACATTAACTCCGTTATAAGAGGACGCCGCAATGTGTTGACGCTGTTCGGCACGAGGTCGCCGTCCCCCGTCAGCTTGAAGCGGAACGCCGTCTCCTCCTGGTTGTGGTAAGTCAACCTGACCAGGGTCTTCAGGATCTGCCGGGTCTCCTGCATCCGCTTCCTCACGCTGACGACGACGGTCACCGGAACGGTGGCGTTGTCCGGCAGCGGCCCGTACATGTGCACGTTGACGACGTATTCCCCCGCCGGGATGCCGCGACTGTAGGTGACCTCGAAGTTCTCATCGGTGGCGTCGCCCTCCATGCCGAGGTCGTCGCGCAACAGGTTGAGCACGCGGTTGCCCTGGTTCCAGAACCCGACCGGACCCACGCCGGGCGCCTTCACCCATAGATCCACGTCCACCGGCAGGTTGCTCGGCCAGTGCATTTCGAAGATCACGTTGCCGGGGGCCTTGTGTCCTTCCGCCTCCTTCTTCTCGCGGTTGAGGTGGGGCAGCAACATGATCACCATGGCCACGAAACCGATGAGGGCGAGCAGAATCACGTCGCGGAAAATCGTCCCCGCGGTATCGTCTTCGAAGTCGTCAATGCCGTCCACCGGCCTCTCCCAACCCGATGATGGCGACGATGAGGTGAACCGCGCCCGTCGCCAGGATCCGGTAGTTGATGATCAGCCAGACGTGGAGGACGGCCCCGACCAGCGTCGTATAGAGCGCGATCGCCATGCCGCTGACCAGCGTCGACACCATCTGGGCCACGTTCTCCACGTCGGTGGTGGCCGCGGGATCGACCCCCGACAGGGCGATGATGAAGCCGATCACCGTGCCGATGAGCCCGAGGAAGACCAGCAGGTTGGCGATATGGCGGACGTTGGTGACGCGGTTGGACAACTTCAGGCGCAACGCGCCGGCGTGAACCGCGCGACTCTCGGGCCCGCAATCACGAACGCTGCGCAGGTGCTTTCCCGCCCATGAGGCGGGCTTGGGCTCACCCGCATGGATGTCGTTGAGCTCGACGCTGATGCGCCACGCCGTGGCGCCGCAGGTCACGAGACCATAGACGAAAACCAGGAAAATGATCGCCGACAGCTCGGTCGTGTAGGGCGCGACGAATCCGTCGAGCCACCCCTGCAGGTAGCTCGCGACGAGAAAGCTCGTCGCCACGAGGTTGACCAGCGCGAAGCGCAGGATGAGCAGATACCTGTGGGTCGCACCGGCATCTGACCCGATGACGTCGCCGTCCGCGGTTTGACTGAGCTCGCCCATCGGTCCTCGGATGCGATCCCCCGGGGAACAGTCTACCAAAGGCCGGTTTGGAATGCCCCTGACAAATTCCCGCGACGAGCGGCATACGCCGCGGGCGCCGTTACCGTTGCCTCGCGCCGTGACCCCGGAGCGCCGTCCGAACGCGTGGAACCGTTCGGATCACTGCGTCGAAGTCGATGCGCCGGCTCATGACGACGCCTCTTCCGAGGTGCGGGTGGCGCCGGGGATGCCAGTGAGCGGCATGATCTACTCCGATTTAAGGGTTCGCCTATTGACTGAGCCCCGGCCAATGCCGGAGGCGTATAGGCAGAAGATTACCTTCTCGTCACGCCGTGATCCGACGGTCGCCCACTGGTCACGATGTTTGTTAATGAAGGTGGTGATGACCTCGATCACCTCGCCCTGGCCATTGTGAATCTTGTATTCCGTGAGTTCACCGCCAGCGAACTGGGAAATCATCACCTCGAAATTCAGGATGACAGGCGAACACTTCCCGTCCGGGAATATCTTCGACAAAGGGATATAATGATCGCCGGCCTTGGCCCCGAAAGACGTGCTTAGGCCAATGACGAGGGCCAGCGCGACCGCGCCTCGGATGAGAACGGCTTTGAATTGGATAGGTGCGTAGCTCGACATGGTCGCGCCCCTTGGTATTAGTTGTTAATAGCTGAAAATTATACGGCACTTTTGAGAAATGTTACGTTTCAACTTCTTGTGACCGCATGTCCGCTCATGGCTATGAAGAGACCTTCCAAGCGTCACCCAATTGCGACCGCTTTCCTGTGATGACCCGACATTTTGGTTTTCGAGGCCCGGTCCCGATAGCATGGCGGACCCATGTTGAGGGCGTCTCCGACAGCCGGTTTCGATCCGAAGCGGGTCTCGGCGATGTCTGCCACCTGGTCGGCGGCATCGACGCCTGGGTCAAGATCGGCGGCCCTATCGACAAGTAGGCCGCGCGTCTAGAGCATTATTCGTTCACCTTTACACAATAAAGGTGAACTGCGTTCAATCGCCACGCGGGCTTCCGCCGCATAAGCGGCGGCCCGCAGTCGCGGGCTGGCGTAATCCGTACGAATGGAATCGTTCGGATTACGCTCTAGAAGGAGGGATAGCACGAAGCCGTCGGCCACTCCCAGCGCGCTAGAGCCCGTGACCCGAATCCGCTACCGGGCAGCTTGCCGTCTCTGTTGTGAAAGCCTATCCTCGTCGCATGTGTCGAAACATCACTAGAGAACAGCGAATCGAGGGCTGGCGCGCCACTGTCGAATTGCTATCGGTATTCAGGCCATATCCAGTTGGCGTTATGGCGGCGGCGTTGGTGGCTTGGCTGCGTCGCAATGTACCGAATTGCGGCGCCTCGAAAACAACCGCCCATTCGGGATAAGATCCACATACCAGAGCGCAATACGAACGATTCCATTCGTTCGGATTACGCGCCAGCCCGCGACTGCGGGCCGCCGCCCCTGCGGCGGAAGCCTGCGTGGCGACTGAACGCGGTTCACCTTTGATTTGAGTAAAGGTGAACGAATACTGCTCTAGAAGGACGGAATCTCGGGTCTTGGCCAGGAGGCGAAGTTCGGACCACGGCGCCGGTACGACCGCTCTACCCCGGAAAGCCGACCTTCGAGCGGCAACGTCCGCTTTGCCCCTGATTTCGTCTGCTTCACCTCAAGGAGCGGACCTCCCGGGCGATGCCCCCGTTCGTCTGGTGTGACCCATTGCGGACATAGCCGTTAGGCCGGCAATCCAGCGGCGATCAGGCGCGAGGCGAATGCCTCCAGGTCCGAAGGCCGCCGGTACGGCTGTTTTTCGGTGAAACGTTGAACCGAAAAATCCGGGTCGCCGGCGATCACGCGCTCGGCGGCCTCCCGCGCGTCGCCGGACATTTCCCGCGCCGAGTAGGCGGCGGCCCGCACCAACTGTGCCGTCGCTCCCCCGGGATTCACCCGCAGGGATTCACCCGCGACCGCCTCCGCAGCTTTGAAATGATCCCTGAACAAGAGCGCCAGCGCCAGAACATCAGCGAAGAACGGTGGATAGATGGGCGAATATCGGATCGACCACGTGACGTGTTCGATGGCGTCGTCCTGTTCACCGCAAAAATGAAGGATGTTGGCAAAAAAACCATTCGCGTTCGTGCAGTTCGGGCGAAGCGCCACCGCCTCCCGTCCGGTGACGAGGGCTTCGTCGAACCGTCGGTTCATCAGATGCACATGGCCTAGAACCATGTGCGCCTGACCGTCGGCGTCCTCCATACCGATAGCCTTCTCCGCCCAATCCCCGGCCAGCGCCCGCGATGCCGCAGGGTTCTCTCCCCACGCCTTGAAGGCATCGAACCAGTGGCACAGGGCGACCCATGTCGCTCCGGTGGAAACCCGAGGTTGCCTCTTGTCGACGACTTCGAAGAACTTCCGCGCCCGCAGGATCGGATCCTTCTGCAGCTTAAAGAACTGCTCAACGCCCCGGTAGAAGGTCTCGAGGGCGTAGCGGTCCTTCAACGTCTTGTGCCAGACCGCCGCCTGTTCTCCGCGCAGCAGCGTCACGTCTAGCGCGGTGATAATCCTCTCGACGATCTCGTCCTGGACTTCGAAGCCGTCATCGAAGAGTCGGTCGTAGGTCTCCGTCCAGATGGCGCTGCCGGCGTGAGTATCGATCAGCTCGGCGGAGACGCGCAGATTCGGACCTGACCGGCGCACGCTGCCTTGAAGGCACGCTGCCTTGAAGGACGTAGCGAACGCCCAACGCTTCTCCGGAGCTCCGGGCGTCGCGCCCGCGCATGGCGTTGGCACTACCCGCAGCGATCAGGAAGATGCCGGTAATCTTTATTAGCGCAGCCTGGATATCGATTCGGATGCCCTCGGCCAGGTGATCGTTGTCGGTGCGACCAGTCAAGTTCTCGAACGGCAGGATGACGATGGAGGGGCGCTCCGGTATGGTCAAATCGAGGCCCTGCAGCTGCGCTGGGAACTCGGCTCCCAAAGTCGGCTTCTTCGCGGGTTTGTTGCCGAGAGCGCGAACCAGTCCGCCTGTCTCGACCGCTGGCGCGTTAGGAGCCCGGCGCGAAGATTGGCGGCGGCGGACGATCTCATCCCTAAGGCTGGTGGTCTCGTCGCTTGGTTCGATCCCCAGTTCCTTCCTCAACAGGTCGCGGCAAAGTTTGTATTGCTGAAGGGCGGGTTCCAACCGATCCTGGTTGGCGAGCGCCCGCATCAGGGAGCGGTGCGCCCGCTCTTGCAACGGGTCTATGGCCAAGAGCTTGCAAGCGAGCACTGCAGCCTTGCCCCATTCCTCGCGCTTCTCGTATCGGTCGGCTAGCGCGCCGAGCGCGGTGACGGCGAGTTCTGAGATTCGGCGCCGCTCAGTCCCGATCCATTCCTCGAACGGGCCCTCATTGACGTGAAGGCCCCTTGCGAACTCACCGCTGAGGAGGGCGGCCGCGGCTTCCAGTGAAACGACGTCCGAACGCGAGATCAGTCCCTCGAACTTCGCGACATCCGTCTCGACAAGTTGTGGAACCAGCTCGATCCGCTGTGCGTTCGCCGAGATCGCCTCTTTCGCCGACCCTAGCGACTTTCGCAGCCGCGCCAAGTTCTGGCGAAGGCTCGACCGTGCCTGTTCCTCCGCGCTACGGCTCCACAGTAGCCCGGCCAGTTGCTCGCGCGACCGGGCGACGCCGGGCGGCGACGCCAAGTAAATGAGCAAAGCCTCGGATTTCCTCGTCGGCAAGCGGACATCCGGATTGTCGGATATCGAAACCCGCGGCTCTCCAAGAAGTCGAAGGATCAAACTCGCCATGACGCGAGATTAGACCAGGCCCAATGCGATATCTGCCCCCGGACGGCATTTTTCACTGATTTTTCACGCCCGCTTGGGTTTGCGCGAACGCGGCTGTCACGGCGCGGGCACATAGTGGCCGCAGTTACAGCGCGAGGGACCGCCGGGCGATCCGGGAACGTCCTTAAGCAAGGAAGATAAGGAGATTCAAATGAGCCCGATGCAAATCACGACCGAACCGACGACCAAAGCCCGGAGACCCCAAAGCTACTACGACCGCAAAGCCCGCCAGGCGCGTTCCGACTTCCTGGCCGAGACTTTCCACGCCCTGCGCAGCTCGATACTCGAAGCCCTCGCCAATCGTATTGGCCATACACGGTTCAGTTCGTAAGTGGTCTTGGGGAAAGAGGCCACTTGTACTCAACCCAGGCCGGAGCGATCCGGCCTGGGGTCGTTTACGAACACCTCGTCCGCTCCTGGCTACAAACGGACTCTCGGGCATCGCCTGTTGAACGTCCGGAAACAGCCCGTAAGCAGACGTTAGCGGCGTAAGCCAGTAGCCCGACGCCGCAAGCCAAAGCCGTGCAATCCGGCCACGCGCCGGCGAGCGACCAAAAACCCTCGGAAACGGCGGATAAAAAGACGGGCAATAGCGCAAGTGCACGCGGGGGCCGATGGGGGGTTCCGGCCTGTCGCTGCGGCAGCAGCGACAACGCTCAAGCCGCTCCCACCAGGCCATACCCCCAACACCAAAGCCACCCCAACCGTGCTGCCGCGCGCGCGGTCGATGATGCCGCGCCGGCTGACCGAAAATGAGCCGAAACGGCCGTTCGGTCCTTGCTGTGCGCTTACTGACAGCAAAGCGGCGACCCGAGGCTGCCCGCCGAGTCGCCGCAAACATGGAGCGGGCGATGGGATTCGAACCCACGACCCCAACCTTGGCAAGGTTGTGCTCTACCCCTGAGCTACGCCCGCGTCGTTGGCGCGCGATGCGGCGCGCCGGCCGATGTTTAAGCGAAGCCCCGACCCTTTGCAAGCCTCCGCTCGGGCTCGAAGCGGCCGCCGGGCTTGAGGCCGCCGGGGGGCGCGGCTATATAGCGCCCATGCCCGCGACCCGCGAAGAGCTGTTCGCGCAGATGCGCGATCTCGGCATCGAGACGACGACGCACACCCACCCGCCGGTGTTCACCGTCGACGACGCCAAGCGCCATTGCGGCCACCTGCCGGGCGGCCATTGCAAGAGCCTGTTCCTCAAGGACAAGAAGGGGCGGCTGTGGCTCGTCGTCGCGCTCGACGACCAGGCGATCGACCTCAAGGCCCTGGCCAAGGCGCTCGGCGCGGCGCGGTTCTCGTTCGGCCGGGCCGAGCTTTTGGCCGAGGTCCTCGGCGTCACCCCCGGCGCGGTCACCCCGTTCGGGCTGATCAACGACCGCGAACGGCGCGTCGAGGTGGTGCTCGATGCGGCGATGATGGAACTCGAGCTGTTGAACTACCATCCATTGTCGAACGACGCGACCACGGCGATCCGGCCCCAGGACCTGATTGACCTGATCGTCTCGTTCGGCCACCGGCCGCGCCTGTTCGACTTCAGCGCTCTCGCGTGAGCCCGCCGGCGGGCGCGGGCAACGCTTGCAAGCGCGTCGCATAGCGGCCATGTTTGTCCGAACCCACCAGTGAGTCGCGCATCCATGGAAACGATCATCGGCAAGCCCGGAGGCGACGGCGCCGACGTGGTCAAGGATTCCGACGGCGCCAACTTCGAGGCCGACGTCATCAAGGCCTCGCTCGAGACCCCGGTGATCGTCGATTTCTGGGCGCCCTGGTGCGAGCCGTGCAAGCAGCTCGGCCCGGCGATCGAGAAGGCGGTGCGCGCGGCCGACGGCAAGGTCAGGCTGGTCAAGATCGACATCGACCAGAACCCCGAGATCGCCCAGGCGTTTCGCGTTCAGTCGATCCCGGCGGTGTTTGCGTTTTCCAAGGGCCAGCCGGTCGACGGCTTCGTCGGCGCGCAGACCGAGAGCCAGCTCAAGGCGTTCGTCGCGCGCCTCACCGGCGAGACCGGGCCGTCGCCCATCGACCAGGCGCTGGAGCGCGCCGTATCGGCGCTCGAGGCCAGCGACCACGGCGCGGCGAGCGCGCTGTTCGCCCAGGTGCTGCAGAACGAGCCCGGCAACCTCGCGGCGACCGCCGGGCTGGCGCGCTGCTATATCGCCGCCGGCGAGGCGTCCCGCGCGCGCGAGCTTTTGGACGGCGTCGGCGAGGGCGACGCCGACAAGTCCGAGATCAAGGGCGCGCGGGCGGCGCTGGCGCTCGCCGAGGAGGCCGCGCACGGCAGCGGCGACGTGGCCGGTCTCGAGGCCCGGGTCGCGGCCGACGCGGCCGACCATCAGGCGCGCTACGACCTTGCGGTGGCGCTCGCCGGCGCCGGCCGCCGCGACGAGGCGGTCGAGCAGCTTCTCGAGATCGTGCGCCGCGACCGCGCCTGGAACGACGAGGCGGCGCGCAAGAAGCTCCTCGAGCTGTTCGAGGCCTTCGGTCCGACCGACCCGCTCACCCTCGAGGCCAGGAAAAAGCTCTCGTCGCTGCTGTTCTCATGAGCGCGCAACCCCGAGACCTCGCCGCCCGCGCGCTGCCCGACACGCTGCCGATCTTCCCGCTCGCGGGCGTCCTGCTGCTGCCCCGCGCGCGCCTGCCGCTCAACATCTTCGAGCCGCGGTATCTGGCGATGACGCGCGACGCGATGGTCGGGGCGCGGATGATCGGCATGGTCCAGCCGCTCGACCCGGACGACGACGGCGGCCTCGCGCCCGAGGTGTACGAGACCGGCTGCGTCGGCCGCATCACCGAGTTCGAAGAGACCGACGACGGGCGCTTCCTGATTACCTTGGCCGGACTGTGCCGCTTCGCCATCGTCGACGAGCTGCCGCTCGCGGACTCCGAATACCGCCGCATCCACGCCGACTACGACGCGTACGCCGCCGACCTCGTCGCGCCGGGCAAAAGCGACGTCGACCGCGAGCGTCTGTTGAGCGCCGTCGAGGCGTACTTCAAGATCAAGGGATTCACCGCCGACTGGGATACCATCCGCGCGGCGTCGAACGAAAGCCTGGTCACCTCGCTGGCGATGATCTGCCCGTTCGCCGCCAACGAGAAGCAGGCGCTGCTCGAGGCCCACGACACCCGGGAACGCGCCCGGGTGATCGTGGCGCTGATGGAGATGACGGCGCTCGACAGCGCCAGGGTTGCAGGAGGAAGCGTGCAATGACCGACTCCGACGACAACGCCGCCGAGAACGCCCGGGGCGCGTCGCGGCCGGGGGGCGCGAGCGTCGATCCCAAGCTCCTGGAGATCCTCGTCTGCCCGCTGACCAAGGGGCCGCTGCGCTACGACCGTGAGCGCCAGGAGCTGATCAGCGACCAGGCCGGCCTCGCCTACCCGATCCGCGACGGCATCCCGATCATGCTCGTCGACGAGGCCCGCCGGCTCGACGAAGAGGGCTAAGAGCCCGCCATGAGCGAAAAGTTTGACACCCAGCAGTGGCCCGTCGAAATCCGCCACAAGCAGGCGGACCGGGTGATCGAGATCGACTTCGACGACGGCAAGCGCTTCCGGCTCCCGGCCGAGCTGTTGCGCGTCGAAAGCCCGTCGGCCGAGGTCCAGGGGCACGGCCCGGGCCAGAAGCAGCTCGTCGCCGGCCGCCGCCACGTCGGCATCCTCAGGCTCGAGCCGGTCGGCAACTATGCGGTCCGCATCCACTTCGACGACCTGCACGACACCGGCATCTACTCCTGGCGGTACCTCTACGAACTCGGCGAGAACCAGGAACAAATCTGGCAGGACTACCTCGACGCGCTCGAAACCCACGGCCTGAGCCGCGACCCCCCGAAGCCGGCCTGATGCCGCTCGACGGCCCTCGGTTTATGTGACTCGCTATTCAGAAGCCGGGAGCAGGACCATGGCCAACGTTCTTTATTGCGACAAATATCAGTGCATCCAAATCTTCACTGTGGACCAGCTTCTCGGTGGTGCTACGCCGCATATTGCCCTAGTTGATCTCTCGATTTTCAAGAACGCCGCCGAGAAGGCGGCAAATCAACAGCACGATTTATTGCTTTAGCCGTTATAGTGATTGCAGCATGCATACTACGGTTTCTTATAAAAGAACATTACGGAAGTACATCGGCCTTTGTAATATTTGTAAACGAAAGAAGTCCCTTTCATGGGATCACGTCCCACCACGGGGTGGGATAGAGTTGACACCCACAGAAATTCGAAGCGTGTTTCAGCTGCTCACAGACGACGAAAAGGGCGACAAACCTCGCGAATCACAGAACGGCGTCAAATTCAGAACGATATGTCGAGATTGTAACAATCAACTCGGAATTCAGTATGACGCCGTAATAAATGACTTCGCAATCGGCGTTGGAAGATACCTGACGTCCTCCTTAAAATTGCCTGCCATCATTAATTTTCGAACGAAGCCGGCTCGTCTTATCAGGGGGATACTGGGCCATTTACTTTCTGCGAAGATGGAATTCGAATCGGCGGTCTTTGACGAGCAGGTCCGAAATATATTGTTCGATGAGAAGGCAGAGCTTCCACAAGACATTAATGTCTTTTTTTGGGTCTATCCCTATCCCGAAACGATAATTGCACGAGACATCGTAATGCTTGCGGTAAGGGGTGATTTTTCAAATGTTGCCATGTTCCAGATACTCAAATATTTTCCAATAGCATACCTCGTTGTTACCGAACCTCGTTATGAAGGTTTGGACGAATTGACGCGGTTTCGTGATCTTGGACTCGACGACGAGGCTGAGATTCCAATTCGATTGGGGCGCGTCGAGCACCGGCATTGGCCTGAGTTGGTTGATCGCGGAAACATCGTACTGGGTGGCGCGAGTCTGGAAGAATCAGTGTGGGCAAAGCCACGCCGGAAGGACCGCAACCCCGTTTAAATTCGACTTTGTAGGATTTTCCGTAGGCAAGCTTGCCTCGGGGCCGTCGCGCGCTTCCTGGGGCACCTGAGCGCGCCGGCCGCGCGCTCCGCGCGCAGCGCTTTCATTGGCGTGAAGCGATCGTTTAAAGTGTGGGGGCTATATCATTGACAATTGCGAGGGGTGAGATGGCCGGCGAGGATACCGAACTCTTGTCCCAAACCGCGCGGCGCACGCGGCGGATGATACTCATCGTCGCTCCATTGGCGCTGCTCCTTGGCGCTTACCCGGAATTAGAACCGACCCGTATCTCTGCGCTCGGTTTAGATGTGCCAGCAGGTTCCGCATCTGGCCTCGTACCGGGAAGCCTTTTCCTGATCAACGCCTATCTGTTGATCTGGTTCGCGTGGTTGGCCCTGCGAGACGCTCAATCGAGCGACGGTTCGAGATTTTTGGGCACGTTCAAGGCATATTTTAATCGCCCCGAAATAGTTAGACTGTGCACCCAAAAGGTGAAAATACGATTTAGGTCCGATTTCAATACAGCTAAGGCGCAACTTATAGAACTCGTTGATCCCGTGGGAGTACGAAGCATCCGCCGTGAAAACGCGAATCTCGCGGGTGTCCCTGGATTTCGCAGATACCTTGAACTTGGTACAGTCATTGCTCGCGTGTGTTTATCTCAGGCAAAACGTGTATTGTTCGATCGTGTCACGGTTTTTTGGATTATGGAGTTTTGGTTCCCGGTGTGTTTGGGCGTTTTCGCTTTAACGGGGAACTGGACTGCGGCGTACCAGTTGCTCTTTCGTGTCTTTGTCGGTCCTTAGAGCCAAGCGTCTTCCCGCAATTTGACGTCCGCCTCGCCCAAGCCTATCCTTAGCCCCGGTGCCCGAGCCAGCTGTAAGCCCGCCCTTCGGGGCAGCGAAGGTAACCACAGCCCCTCCGGGCGCCTTTCATTTTGCCTTGCTCACGACCTCGCCCCGGCGATTCGCCGGGTCACAGCGGCTCGCCGCGCATCAGCCGGGGCAGCTCGCCGAGCGTGCCCATGGCGTGGCGCATGAACAGCCGCTTCAGCGGCGGCAACCGGTCGACCGCGGCGAGGCCGAGGCCGCGCGCCAGGCGGAGCGGCGCGATGTCGTTCGAGAACAGCCGGTTGAGACCGTCGGTCGCGGCGATCAGCACGGTGTTGTCGAAGCGCCGCCAGCGGGCGTAGCGCTCGAGCGTCGCGCCGCCGCCGAGGTCGAGCCCCAGCCGGCGCGCGTCGACCAGCACCTCGGCGAGCGCGGCGACGTCGCGCAGGCCCAGGTTCAGGCCCTGCCCGGCGATCGGGTGGATGACGTGCGCCGCGTCGCCCACCAGCGCCAGCCGCGCATCGG
>JACZUY010000114.1 GCA_022572945.1 Pseudomonadota bacterium | reverse complement strand
GCCGAACAGCGCGGTGGCGATGAGGTTGCTCTTCGATTGGTCGGCGCGGCGGAAGGTGAGCGCGCACAGCTCGACGACGACGAACAGCACCCGGGATTCGGGCGTGGCGCGCGCGAGCGCCGCGGCGCGGCCGAGCCCGAGCACGCCGCCGGCGCAGCCGAGCCCGAAGACGGGAAGGCGCTGCACGTTGCGGCGGAACGGCAATCGTTCCATCAACAGCGCATCCAGGCTCGGCGTGGCGATGCCCGTCGTCGACACCGAAATGATCACGTCGATGTCCTCGGGCGCGAGGCCCGCCGCCGCGAGGGCGTCGGTGGCGGCGCGCTCGATGAGCGCAACCGCGTTCTCGAGGTAAAGCCGGTTGCGTTCGCCGAAGCCGTGTTCGCGCAGGTACCATTCGAGCGGCACGCACGAGTAGCGGGTCTTGATCGCCGCGTTGTCGTACACCGGCAGCAGGCGCTTGAAATCGTCGAAATCGCCGTCGAACAGCTTGGCGGCGGACTCCATCACGTCCTTCTGGTCGAGCCGGAAGGGGGGTACGACGGTGGCGATCGACAACAGCCGGGGGCGTGGCGGCATCTGAAACTCCGGCCGGCGCATTGTCGCGCGCCGGCGTGGTTGCTAGTGTTACGCCTTATACCATCGGTCATTAAGCATGACCGATGGGCGTTCAATCGGCACGCAGCCTTGACGTAAGCATAACCGGCGGCGCGCGGTCGCGCTTGCCAGCGGTCATTATGAGCGGGTCACAATGACCGCTGGTCTCAGTATATTCGCTTAAAGCTCAGGGTAATCAATGCTCAAAGACTTCGAACCGCTGCGAATCGCCACCGAGGGCGCCGAGATCAACCTGGTGAAGGGCGGCGACGGGCCGCCGCTGCTGTTGCTCCACGGCTATCCCCAGACCCTGGCGATGTGGCACAAGGTGATGCCGGGACTGGCCGAGCGCTTCACCGTCGTGGCGAGCGACCTGCGCGGCTATGGCGACAGCTCCAAGCCGCCGGGCGGCGACGATCACGCGGGCTACGCGAAGCGCGCGATGGCGCTCGACCAGGTCGAGGTGATGCGCGCGCTCGGCTTCGAGCGGTTTTTCGTCGCCGGGCACGACCGCGGCGGCCGCGTGGCCCACCGCATGGCGCTCGATCATGCGGACGCGGTGGCCAGGCTCGCCGTCCTCGACATCGTGCCGACCCACAAGATCTTCGCCACCACCGACAAGGCGCTCGCGACCGCGTACTACCACTGGTTCTTCCTGATCCAGCCGTACGACCTGCCCGAACGGTTGATCGGCGCCGATCCCGATTACTATCTGCGCCGGCTGTTCGCGCGCTGGGGCGCCATAGGGGACGCATTCGCGCCCGAGGCGGTCGCCGAGTACCTGCGCTGCTTCCGCGACCCGGAGACGATCCACGCGAGTTGCGAGGACTACCGGGCGGCGGCGTCGATCGACCTCGAGCACGACGACGCCGACCTGGAGACGAAGCTCGCCTGTCCGTTGCTCGCGCTGTGGGGCGAAAAGGCGGCGATGCACCGGCTCTACGACGTCCTCGCGTGCTGGCGCGAGCGCGCCGCCGACGTGCGGGGCCGGGCGCTGCCGTGCGGCCATTACCTGCCCGAAGAGGCGCCCGGGGAGACGCTCGCCGAGCTCGTCGCCTTCTTCGCGGCCTGAGCCCGTGGCTTGCAAGTCTTTGGCCGAACGCTCATATTGCGGATGCCGGCACAAGCGGCTGGCGTGACAGACTGGATCACACCCCGACGATGAGCGACGACGACAAGACCAACCCGGAAGGTGTCGTTCCGCTGAGCAATCCCGGGAGCCCGCCGAAGATTTTGCGTCGGAGTCTCGCGGCGCGGCTCAGGAATTACCTGCTCGCCGGCATCATCGTCACCGCGCCGATTTTCATCACCCTTTGGGTTTCGTGGCAGTTCATCACCTACGTCGACAGCCAGGTCAGGCCGCTCATTCCGGAGCGGTACAACCCCGAGACCTACCTGCCGATCGACCTGCCGGGCCTGGGCCTCGTCGTCATGGTCGTGGTGTTGACTGCGATCGGCGCACTCGCCGCCGGCTTCGTCGGACGCACTTTGGTCAACACCGGCGAGCGCATCCTTGCCCGGATGCCGGTGGTGCGCAGCTTTTACGGCGCGCTCAAGCAGATCTTCGAGACGGTCTTCGCCGAGAAGTCGAAGGCGTTTCGCGAGGTGGTGCTCATCGAGTATCCGCGGAAGGGCTGCTGGGCGCTGGGGTTCGCGACCGGCACCACCAAGGGCGAGGTGCAGAACGTCATCGAGGACGAGGTCGTCAACGTGTTCCTGCCGACCACCCCGAACCCGACGTCGGGGTATCTCCTGTTCCTGCCGCGCCGGGACGTGACCTTCCTCAGCATGACGATCGAGGAGGGCGTCAAAATGGTGATCTCCGGCGGCGTCGTCACGCCGCCCGACAGGCGCCCCGCCGACGCCAGGGCCGTTCCCAAGATTCGTTGCGAGCCCGAGGAGCCGCCTGCCGTTGCGAGCGGCGGAGAGCGTAGCTGAGGTCAGCCAGAGCGCAGATACGTCACCGCCACGTCGCGTTCGAACAGGTAGAGAAGCGTACGCAGCGCCGCGCCGCGGCGGTCGGCGAGCATCGGGTCGCGTGACAGGATCAGCCTGGCGTCGTCACGCGCCGCGGCGAGCAGCTCACCGTGGACCGCGAGGTCGGCGAGGCGAAAGTCGGGCAGTCCGCTCTGCCGCGTTCCCAGCAGCTCGCCGGCGCCGCGCAGCCGCAGGTCCTCCTCGGCGATGCGGAAGCCGTCGTCGGTTTCGCGCAGGATATTGAGGCGCGCCCGCGCGGTTTCCCCGAGCGGCGGGGCGTAGAGCAGCAGGCAGGTCGAGGGCCGCTCGCCGCGCCCGATGCGCCCGCGTAGCTGGTGGAGCTGCGCCAGACCGAAGCGCTCGGCGTGCTCGATGACCATGACCGTGGCCTCGGCCACGTCGATGCCGACCTCGATCACCGTCGTCGCCACCAGAACGTCGACGGGCCCGTCGGCGAACGCCGCCATCACCGCGTCCTTGTCCGCACCCTTCATGCGGCCGTGCACCAGCCCGACGCGTTCACCGAACCGGGTCCGAAGCTCGGCGTGGCGCACCTTGGCGGCGGCGAGGTCGACCGCCTCGGACTCCTCGACCAGGGGACACACCCAGTACACCTTGGCGCTGGCGTCGATGGCGCGGCTCACCGCCGCGACCACCTCGTCGAGACGGGCGAGCGGCATGGTCCGGGTATCGATCGGCCGCCGGCCGGCGGGCTTCTCGGTGAGGCGCGAGTCGTCCATGTCGCCGTAGGCGGTGAGCATCAGCGTGCGGGGAATCGGCGTCGCGGTCATCACCAGCATGTCGGCGCGGTCGCTCTTTTGGCCAAACATGAGGCGTTGGTGGACTCCGAAACGGTGCTGCTCGTCGATCACCGCGAGGCCGAGGTCGCGGAACGTCACGCCCTTCTGGAACAGCGCGTGGGTGCCCACGGCGATGGCGATGTCGCCGCTGGCGAGGCCGGCGAGCACGGCCTCCCGCGCCTTCCCCTTGTCGCGCCCGGTGAGCAGGCCGACGCGCACCCCGGCCGCCTCGGCGAGCGGGGCGAGGACCGCATGGTGCTGGCGGGCGAGGATCTCGGTGGGCGCCATCAACGCCGCCTGGGTCCCGGCCTCGATCGCGGCGAGCATGGCGTACAGCGCCACCACCGTCTTGCCGCTGCCGACGTCGCCCTGCAACAGCCGCAGCATGCGGCTGGGCCCGGCCATGTCCTCGATGATCTCGCCGATCGCGCGCTGTTGCGAGGCGGTGAGGCGGTAGGGCAGGGCGTTCGCGACCCGGTTCCTGAGCCGTTCGTCGCCACGCAGCGACCGGCCGGCGGCGCGCTTGTGGCGTCCACGGATGAGCGCGAGCGCGAGCTGATTGGCGAGCAGCTCGTCGTAGGCGAGGCGCATGCGGTCGCGGTGCGCGGGGTCGAGCGCCGATTCGCCATCGGGGGCGTGAACGCTCGCGAGCGAATCACGCCAGCCGCTCCAGCGCTGCTTTTCGAGGAACGCCGGGTCGATCCATTCGTCGAGCTCGGGCGCCCGCGCCAGCGCCGCGCTGACGGCTTTCGCCAGCGGCTTGAGCGTCAGCCCTTCGGTCAGCGCATAGACCGGCTCGAGCGTCTGCAGGCTGGCGAGCTCTTCGATCGGCGCGATATGGTCGGGATGGACCATCTGGATTTCGGCGCCGAAGCGCTCGACCCGGCCGCTCACCGCGCGCTCCGCGCCCACCGGCAACGCCTTGTTCAGGTAGTCCTTGTGGGCGTGGAAGAAAACCAGGTGGAGAATGCCGGTCTCGTCGGCGCACCGCACCTTGTAGGGAAGGCGCGGGTTCGGCGGCGGCAGATGCGCCTCGACGGTGACGGTGATGGTGGCGATGCGTCCGCTCGGGGCGGCGGCGACCTTGGGCGAGAAACGGCGGTCGATCAGGCCGGTCGGCAGGTGCCACAGAAGGTCGACCACCCGCGGCCCGGCGAGCCTGGCGATCGCCTTGCCGAGCCGGGGTCCGACGCCCTTGAGCGCGGTGACCTCGGCGAACAGCGGGAACAGGGCCTTAGGGCGCGCCGCCACGGCTCAGCGGGCTCCCGCGCAGTGCACGGACCCCTGCGCCGCTCCCGGCGTCGTGTTCGTCATCGCCCACCCTTGGCAAGGGGCTGACACGCCGTCAACCACTCCCTATAAGCTTAATCCCAAAGCAACCTCGGGGGACAGTCATGGGCGAGACCGCCGAGATTCGCCGCAAGCGGCTTCATTTCCGGAGCTGGCACCGCGGCACCAGGGAGCTCGACCTGGTGCTCGGCGGTTTCGCCGACCGGCATCTTGCCGGGTTGACCCCGGAACAGCTCGACCGCTACGAGTCGCTGATCGCCAATCCCGATCCTGATATCTACCAGTGGGTGAGTGGCGGGCGGGCGGTGCCGGCGGCGTATGACAACGACGTCATGGAGTTGATCAAGAACTTCAAAACCAAAGACCATAAACCTGAAATCACTAAATAAACTCTTCGCTGCTCCCGGGCATTTTCTGATCACGGGCGCGCCCGAGGGCTACGACGCCGTGGTCCTCGGCGAGGTCGCGGCGCGGGGCACGCTCCTCCACGTCGCGCGCGACGACGCGCGCATGGCGCGGCTCGCCGAGGCGCTGGCGTTCTTTCACCCGGGCGTCGAATGCCTGGCGATGCCGGCGTGGGACTGCATACCCTACGACCGGGTCTCGCCCAATCCGGTCCTGGTGAGCCAGCGCATGGAGACGCTGACCCGGCTCGCCGCGCCGGACGCGCCGCCGGCGCAAGGGCGGATCGTTCTGACCACGGTCAACGCCGTGCTCCAGCGCGTGCCCGCGCGGGCGACGCTCGCCGATGCGCAGATCACGCTGGCGCCGCGAACGCGGATCGATCTCGAGGGCCTGATCGGGTATCTCGAACGCAACGGCTACACCCGCTCGGGCACCGTCAACGAACCCGGCGAGTACGCGCCGCGCGGCGGCATCGTCGATCTCTGGCCGCCGGGCGTGGAGGCGCCGTTGCGTGTCGACCTGTTCGGCGACGAGGTCGACACCATCCGGGGGTTCGATCCGCTGACCCAGCGCAGCGCCGAAGCAATCGCGCGGCTCGACCTCAAGCCGGTGGGTGAGTTTCGCCTCGACGCCGATTCGATCGCGCGCTTCCGCGAGGGCTACCGCGAGCTGTTCGGCGCCATGACCGGCGACGACCCGCTCTACGCGGCGGTCTGCGCGGGCCGCCGGCATATCGGCATGGAGCATTGGCTGCCGCTGTTTCACGACCGGCTGGACACGCTGTTCGATTATCTCGCGGACGTGCCGGTGACGCTCGATCCGCTGGTCGATGACGCCCGCGAGGCGCGCCTGGCGGCGATCGCCGATCACTACGAGGCGCGGCGGAAGCCGCCGGGCGGCGGGTTCGCGGCGGCCATGGTCTACCGGCCGCTGCCGCCCGAGCGGCTGTACCTCGACGCGGATGAGTGGGAGCGCCGCCTGGAGGGGCGCGCGGTCGCGCAGCTCACGCCGTTCCACGCGCCGGGGACCGGAGAGATCACCGTCGTCGACGCCGGGGGCAAGCCGGCGCGCGACTTCGCCGCCGAGCGCGCCCGGCCCGACGTCAATCTGTTCGACGCGGTGCGCGCGTGCATCGCCGAGTCGCACGCCGCCGGGCGGCGGGTGCTCGTCGCCTGCTACAGCCCGGGCTCCCGCGACCGTCTCGCGGGCGTGCTCGCCGACCACGGCGTCGAGACCGTCGCGGCCATCGAGCGCTGGGAAGGGGGAAGGGGCCTCGCCGCGAACGCCGTGGGTCTCGTCGTCCTCGGCCTCGAGCACGGGTTCGAGACCGGCGACCTGGTGGTGTTCAGCGAGCAAGACATCCTCGGCGACCGCATCGCGCGGCCGGCGCGGCGGACCCGGCGCTCGGATGCGTTCATCGCCGAGGCGTCGCACCTCGGCCCCGGCGATCTGGTGGTTCACGCCGATCACGGCATCGGCCGTTACGACGGGCTCGAAACGCTCACCCGCGACGGCGCGCCGCACGATTGCGTGCGGCTGATTTACGACGGCGACGACAAGCTCTACGTGCCCGTCGAATCGATCGACGTGCTGTCGCGCTACGGCTCGGCCGACAGCGTCGTCCAGCTCGACCGCCTCGGCGGCGTCCAATGGCAGGCGCGCAAGGCGCGGCTCAAGCAGCGCGTGCGCGCGATGGCCGGCGAGCTCTTGCGCGTCGCCGCCGAACGCCGCCTGCGCCCGGGCGTCGTCCTCGACCCGCCCGAGGGGATGTACGAGGAGTTCTGCGCCCGCTTCGCGTATGTCGAGACCGACGACCAGCAGCGCGCCATCGACGACGTGGTGGCCGACCTCGGCTCGGGGACCCCGATGGACCGGCTGGTCTGCGGCGACGTCGGCTTCGGCAAGACCGAGGTCGCCATGCGCGCCGCGTTCATCGCCGTGATGGACGGCAAGCAGGTCGCGGTGGTGGCGCCGACGACGCTCTTGACCCGCCAGCATTTCGCCACCTTCAGCGCGCGCTTCGCCGGGCTTCCGGTGCGCGTCGCCCAGCTCTCGCGGCTGGTTTCGGCGGGGCGGGCGGCGGCGGTGAAGCGGGGCCTCGCGAGCGGCGAGATCGACATCGTCATCGGCACCCACGCGCTGTTGGGCAAGGCCATCCGGTTCAGGGACCTGGGCCTTCTCGTCATCGACGAGGAGCAGCATTTCGGCGTCGCCCACAAGGAACGCCTGAAGCAGCTCCGCGCCGACGTCCACGTGCTGACGCTGACCGCGACGCCGATCCCGCGGACGCTGCAAATGGCGCTCGCCGGCGTGCGCGAGCTCAGCCTCATGGCGACCCCGCCGATCGACCGGCTGGCGGTGCGCACCTTCATCATGCCGTACGACCCGGTGGTCGTGCGCGAGGCGATCCTGCGCGAGCATTTCCGCGGCGGCCAGACGTTCTTCGTGTGCCCGCGCATCGACGACATCGACACCGCGGCCGAGCACC
>JACZUY010000113.1 GCA_022572945.1 Pseudomonadota bacterium | reverse complement strand
GGTCGTCGGCGAGCCGGTCATCGGTCAGCGGCGGCGTGTCCTCGACCGAGCGCAGCAGCCAACCGCCGGCGAGCGGCGTGCTCAGCACATAGAGCCCGACGAAGGAGATCGCGATCAGCGCGCGCGCGAAGCGCGGCCGGCGCCGATAGAACAGGAGCCCGACGAGCGCCAGGGCGAACAGATTCGCCGGCGGCAGGAGGAGCATCTTCAGATAGCCGGGAACGACCCACATGGTGCGGCAACCATAACCCTTCGCGCCGCCGTGAACAAAAAAGCCACTGCGACCCTATCGCAGTGGCTGACCGATCAAGGCCCGCGGCGGCGGCGCGGGCACGCCGTGTCGACGAGTGCTCAGAACATGCCGAGCTCGAGCCGCGCCGCCTCGGACATCATGTCGGGCGTCCACGGCGGGTCCCACACCAGGTCGACTTTGACCTCGGCGACGCCGTCGACCGCGCGCGCCTTCTCGGCGACCTCTGCGGGCAGGATGTCGGCGACGGGACAAGCGGGCGCGGTGAGCGTCATGACGATGTCGACCTTGCCGGCGTCGTCGATGTCGATCTTGTAGATCAGCCCGAGATCGTAAATGCTGACCGGAATCTCGGGATCGTAAACCGTGCGCAGCCTATCGACGATCGCTTCGCGCATCGCGGCGTGGTCTTCGGCGGCCGATGTGTCCGCGTCGCCGGTTGGCGCGTTGGCGTCCTGGGTCGTCATCCTGCATCCCTCCGCATGGTCGCCTGTCGCTCTAATCCTCGGTCGAGACGTCGTCGGTCTGGCCATCGAGCGCCGCGGTCAGCGTGTGCCAGGCGAGCGTCGCGCACTTCACGCGCACCGGGAACTCGCGCACGCCTGCGAACACCGCGAGCTTGTCGAGGTCGAGGAGGTCGGGGTCGGCGTCGTCCGAGGTCAGGAGCCGGTGGAAGCGTTCGAACAGTTCGCGCGCCTCGGCCTCGCCCTTGCCCTTCACGATCTCGGTCATCAGCGACGCCGACGCCATCGAAATGGCGCAGCCATTGCCTTCGAAGGCGACATCCTCGACGACGCCGTCCTTGATCACCAGATAGAGCGACAATATGTCGCCGCACAGCGGGTTGTGACCCCGCGCCCGGCGGTTGTTGGCCTCGAGCCGGCCGAAGTTGCGCGGCCGCTTCGAGTGATCGAGGATGACCTCCTGATAAAGCTCGCGCAGGTCGTCGAACATCAGCCGAAGATATCGAGCGTCGTGGCGACGCCGGCGGCGAGCGCGTCGACGTCCTCGACCGTGTTGTAAAGCCCGAACGACGCGCGCACCGTGGCGGCGATGCCGAAGCGCTCCATCACCGGCTGGGCGCAATGATGGCCGGCGCGCACCGCGATGCCCTGGCGGTCGAGAATAGTGCCGGCGTCGTGCGGGTGCACGCCCTCGATCGTGAACGAGAGGATGCTGGCCTTGTGTTTCGCGGACCCGTACATGCGCACGCTGTTGAACTCGCCGATGCGCTCGGTGGCGTACGCCAGCAGCGATTGCTCGTGGGCGCCGATTCGGTCGAGACCCAGCTCGCTCACATAGTCGATCGCCGCGCCAAGCCCGATGGCGCCGGCGATGTGCGGGGTGCCGGCCTCGAACTTGTGGGGGATGACGTTGTACTCGGTCGCCGCGAACGTCACCGAGCGGATCATCTCGCCGCCGCCCTGGTAGGGCGGCATCGACTCGAGGAGTTGCGCCTTGCCGTAAAGCACGCCGATGCCCGTCGGGCCATAGAGCTTGTGGCCCGAGAAGACGTAGAAGTCGCAGTCGATATCCTGCACGTCGACGGGCATGTGCACCACCGCCTGGCAGCCGTCGACCAGGACCTTGACGCCATAGGCGTGCGCCCGCTTGACCACCTCCTTCACGGGCACGATCGTGCCCAGCGCGTTCGAGGCATGGGTGATCGCGACCAGCCGCGTGCGCGGGTTCAACAGCTTCTCGAACTCGTCCAACAGGAAGTTGCCGTCGTCGTCGATCGGCGCGACGCGAAGCACCACCCCCTTCTCGGCGCGCAGGATCTGCCACGGCACGATGTTCGAGTGGTGCTCCATGTGCGACAGGATGATCTCGTCCCCCGGCCCGAGGTGCGCCCGGCCGTAGCTCGAGGCGACGAGATTTATGCCCTCGGTGCCGCCGCGCACGAACACGATCTCGCGCGCCTCGCCGGCGTTGAGGAAGCGCTGGACCTTCACCCGCGCCGCTTCGAAGGCCTCGGTGGCGCGTTCGCTCAGGTAATAAACGCCGCGGTGGATGTTGGCGTACTCCTCCTCGTAACAGTGCCGCAGCGCTTCGATCACCTGGCGCGGTTTCTGCGCGCTCGCGGCGCTGTCGAGGAACACCAGCGGGTTGCCGTGGATTTTCTGCTCGAAGATGGCGAAGTCGTCGCGCACGCGCGCGACGTCATACGCCGGTGCCGCCTCGACCACCTGTTCGCGAACCTCGACCGCCACGGTCCCTGACTCCCTTTAGTCTTCGGCCTCGGACAGCCACGCGGCGACGAGGCGCCCGAGGTGCGATCTCAGCGCCGGCGTGCCGATGCCGTCGATGACCTCGCCGATAAACGCCTCGACGAGCATGCGCTGCGCGTGCGCCGGATCGAGACCGCGCGAGCGCAGGTAGAACAACGCCTCGGCGTCGAGCTCGCCGACCGCGGCGCCGTGGCTGCATTTCACGTCGTCGGCGTGGATCTCGAGCTCGGGCTTGGTGTCGGCCTGCGCCGTCTTTGACAACAACAGGTTCTTGTTGAGCTGATGCGCGTCGGTCTTCTGGGCGCCTGGACGGACGATGATCTTGCCTTGGAACACGCCGTGCGCATCACCGTCGAGCACGCCCTTGTAATGCTCCTTGCTGACGCTCCCCGGCTCGCGGTGGTCGATGACGGTGGTGTTGTCGACGTGCTGCCGGCCGCGCGCGAGATAGACGCCGCTGAGCCGGCAATCGGCGCCCTCGCCGTCGAGCCGCGTCGCGATCTCGTTGCGCGAGAGCCGCGCGCCGAACGATGCGTAAAAGCTGTCGTAGCCGCTGCCCTTGGCGAGGCGCGCCCGGGTCGCGGCGAGATGGAAGGCGTCGACGCTCTCGTTCTGGAGCTTGAAATGCCGGATTTGGGCGTCCCGCGCGACGACGATGTCGGTGACCGCGTTGGTCCAGTAGCGTCCGCCCCGCGGCGCGGCATAGGTCTCGATCAGCGTCGCGCTGCTGCCCGGCTCGGCGACGACGAGGTTGCGCAGGTGCATCGCCACGGGCTTCGTGGCCGCCGTCGCCAGGTAAAGCAGATGCACCGGCTTTTCGAGCGCGACGCCGCGGTCCAGCGCGATCACCGCGCCGTCGGCCATGAGCGCGGTGTTGAGCGCGACCGGAGCGTCGCCCTCGATTGCGTCGTTTCCGGCGAGATGCGCCTCGAGCCGCGCCGGGTCGCCGGCGAGCGTCTCGGCGAGGCTGGCGACGCGCGCGCCCCGCGGCAGCGCGCCGAGCTCGGACAGATCAGCCCGAAAATGCCCGTCGACGAACACCATCAAGTGACACGGGAGATCGTCGGCAAGCCATCGCGCGACATCGCCCTTGCCGAGCCCGTTGCGCGTCGCCGGCGAAGGCGCGAAGACCTCGCGCGTGAGCGGCCTCAGGTTGGTGAACTTCCAGCTCTCGAGCTTCGGCGTCGGGAAGTCGAGCTCGGCGAAGCGCTCGATGGCGTTCGCGCGCAGCGCGTCGAGCCAGGCCAGCCCGCGGCCGGGCAGGGCGCCCTCGACCTCGGCGAACTGGCGCGCGTAAGACGCGGCTATGCTCTTGTCCTTGCCCATCGTGTCGACGTAATCCCGTCGGCGTCGCCGCTACGCGGCCTTTTCACCGGCTGTGAACGGCTCGTACCCCTGGTCGTCGACCTCGAGCGCGAGCTTCTTGCCGCCAGATTTCACGATTCTCCCGTCGACGAGCACGTGAACCCGGTCGGGAACGATGTAGTTGAGCAGGCGCTGGTAATGGGTGATCAGGAGGATCGCCCGCTCGGGCCCGCGCAGCGCGTTCACACCGGCGGCAACGATCTTGAGCGCGTCGATGTCGAGCCCCGAATCGGTCTCGTCGAGGACCGCGAGGCGGGGATCGATCATCGCCATCTGCAGGATCTCGTTGCGCTTCTTCTCGCCGCCCGAAAAGCCGACGTTGAGCGGGCGCTTGAGAAGCTCCCCGTCCATCTTGAGAGCCTTCGCCTTGTCGCGTACGAGCTTGAGGAAGTCGATGGCGTCGAGCTCATCCTCGCCGCGGTGCTTGCGGACCGCGTTCACCGCCGCCTTGAGGAAGTTCATCGCCGCGACGCCGGGAATCTCGACCGGGTACTGGAAGCCGAGGAAAACGCCCTCGCGCGCGCGTTCTTCGGGCGCGAGGTCCAACAGATTGCGTCCTTGGTAAAGCACCTCGCCCTTCGTCACCTCGTAGCCCTCGCGGCCGGCGAGCACGTAGGCCAGCGTGCTCTTGCCCGAGCCGTTGGGGCCCATCAGCGCGTGGACCTCGCCGCGCCCGACGGCGAGGTCGATGCCTTTGAGGATTTCCTTGCCGTCGACCGCGACGTGCAGATTCCTGATTTCGAGCATCTCGCAGATTCGTCCTTCGTCTGGGGAGCCGGATCGGGTCAGCCGACGCTGCCCTCGAGGCTGATGCCGACAAGCTTCTGCGCCTCGACCGCGAACTCCATGGGAAGCTGTTGCAAGACCTGCTTGCAGAAGCCGTTGACGATCATCGACACCGCGTCCTCGGCCGAGAGCCCGCGCTGCTGGCAATAGAACAGCTGGTCGTCGCCGATCTTCGAGGTCGTCGCCTCGTGCTCGATTTGCGCCGAGCGGTTCTTGACCTCGATATAGGGCACGGTGTGGGCGCCGCACGCGTCGCCGATCAGGAGCGAATCGCACTGGGTGTGGTTGCGCGCGCCCTCGGCGCTCTTGAGCACGCGCACCAGGCCGCGATAGGTGTTCTGCGCGTGCCCCGCCGAAATACCCTTGGCGATGATCGTCGAACGGGTGTTCTTGCCGATATGGATCATCTTGGTGCCGGTATCCGCCTGCTGGTAGTTGTTGGTGATCGCCACCGAAAAGAACTCACCGACCGAGTTGTCGCCCTGCAGGATGCAGCTCGGGTACTTCCAGGTGATCGCCGAGCCGGTCTCGACCTGGGTCCACGAGATCTTCGAGTTGCGCCCGCGGCACGCGCCGCGCTTGGTCACGAAATTGTAAATGCCGCCCTTGCCGTTCTTGTCGCCGGGGTACCAGTTCTGCACCGTCGAGTACTTGATCTCGGCGTCGTCGAGCGCGATCAGCTCGACCACCGCGGCGTGGAGCTGGTTCTCGTCGCGCATCGGCGCGGTGCAGCCCTCGAGGTAGCTCACGTAGGAGCCTTCCTCGGCGATGATCAGCGTGCGTTCGAACTGGCCGGTGTTGGCGGCGTTGATGCGGAAGTACGTCGACAGCTCCATCGGGCAACGCACGCCCTTGGGGATGTACGCGAACGAGCCGTCGGTGAAGACCGCCGAGTTCAGCGTCGCGAAGAAGTTGTCGGCGTAGGGGACGACGCTGCCGAGGTACTTCCGCACCAGTTCGGGGTGTTCCTGGACGGCGTCCGAGAACGAGCCGAAGATGACGCCGATTCCGGCGAGCTTCTCCTTGAACGTCGTCGCCACCGAGACGCTGTCGAACACCGCGTCGACCGCCACGCCGGCGAGCATCTCCTGCTCCTTGAGCGGGATGCCGAGCTTTTCATAAGTGCGCAACAGCTCGGGATCGACCTCGTCGAGGCTCTTGGGCCGGTCCTGCGTCTTGGGCGCCGAGTAGTAATACGAGTCCTGGTAGTCGATCGGCGGGTAACCGACCCGCGCCCAATTGGGCTCCACCATGGTGAGCCAGTGCCGGTAGGCCTTGAGACGCCACTCCAGGAGCCATTCGGGCTCGTCCTTCTTGGCCGAGATGAAGCGGACGATGTCTTCGCTGAGACCCTTTGGCGCGAAATCGGCCTCGATGTCGCTGACGAAGCCATATTTGTAGTCGCCATCGGACAGCGCCTTGACGGTCTCGACGGTGTCAACGGTTGCAGCCATCTTCACGTTCCTCCGTGGCCAATACTCGCGATCGGGCTGGCGGCGTCACAAGCCGAGAGCGCGATGATCATCGCCCGCCGGCGGCGGCACGAAGCTCGGGATCGGTTCCATCATGTCGGTGAGCGAAACGCGCTCGAGCGCCTCGCGCACGGTGTCGTTGATCTTCCGCCAGTTGCCGCGCGTCGGGCAGAAGGTCTCCATGCTGCACACCGCGCCTTGCGCGTCGAGACAGTCGGTCAGCGCGATCGGCCCGTCGACCGCGGCGATGATCTCGGTGACGTTGATGTCCTCGGGCGTGCGCGCGAGCGTGTATCCGCCGTTGATGCCGCGCTGCGACTCCAACAGGTCGGCGCGCGCCAGCGCCTTGAGGATCTTGCCGACGGTCGGCTCGGGAATCCGCGTCGCCATGGCCGCGGCGTGCGCCGTGTGCAGCCGCTCGCCGCGCACCGCGATATGCGTCATGAGGACGACGCCGTAATCCGCGAGTCTGCTCAGCCTGATCATCGTGATGCGCCTCCGCGCCGAATGAGGACCAATTTGGTCCTGAATGTCAATTAATCGGGAATCTCCGCAAGTCAAGCGCGGATTCGAAGGATTCGCGCGAAAACTTTCCGGCTCCGACGCGGCCGCCGCCGATCGCGCCGTGCACGCGGCGATCGGACCAACCTTGCGTGCCGGCGCCACAACGTCGTATTCGAGGCCGAGGCAAGCGAGTTGCGCGAGATGACCGGCCGGCGATCCGGACCCATTGAATTGATCGGCGTCACCGACGTCGCCACGGCGATCGGGCTTCCGCTGCTGACCGCGGTTTCCTGGTTCGTGCCGGCGCGGCACTGGCCGCGGCTCGGGCGATGGTTCAGCCCGTTCTACCGGCGCTCGCTTTCGGGCGAACCGCTTTCGGCGGCGGTGGCGCGTCTCGAGCGCTTGGTCGCCGGGACGTCGATCGACGGCGCCCTCGACACCGTCCTTCGCGACGTTGTCGCCGACGACATCGTGTCCCTGTTCGAACTGCTCCGCGACTATCGCCCCGGCGGCTGGAAGCCCGAGATCGATCTGTCGGGCCGGGAGCACGTCGAGGCGGCGCTCGGGCAAGGCCGCGGGGCGATCCTCTGGGTCGCCCACTTCGTGCCCGCCAAACTGGTCGCCAAGATGGCGCTGAATCGCGCCGGTTACGCGGTGAGCCACCTGAGCCACCCGAGCCACGGCTTTTCCGCGACGCGGTTCGGGATGCGCTGCCTCAACCGCGTCCAAACGGCGATCGAAAGCCGCTATCTGGGCGAGCGCGTGGTGATGTCGCTGAACGGCTCGGCCGGCGCCCTCGAGGTCCTCGAGCGGCGGCTGGCGGCAAACGGCGTGGTCTCGATCTCGGTGCGGGGCAAGGCGCAAGGGGCGCCGAT
Organism: Pseudomonadota bacterium; assembly: GCA_022572945.1. Lineage (GTDB taxonomy): Bacteria > Pseudomonadota > Alphaproteobacteria > JAAXGF01 > JAAXGF01 > JACZUY01. The sequence goes on along the minus strand of JACZUY010000113.1, from coordinate 115 downwards.
CCTGCCGTTCCTGAAGGGCGAAATCGGGCTCGCCGCCGGGGCCCCGGCGCTCGCCCACCGGTCGGGGGCCGCGCTGCTGCCGGTGTTCCCGCTGCGAAACGCGGGCGGGGGCTTC
>JACZUY010000112.1 GCA_022572945.1 Pseudomonadota bacterium | reverse complement strand
GAACGAGTGGAATCGTTCGGAATTCGCCAGCCCGCGACCGCGGGCCGTCGCGTATGCGACGAAAGCCTGCGTGGCGAATGAACGCTGCTTGCCTTTACCAAGTAAAGGTAAGCTGAAAATGCTCTAGAGCGGTTCAAGATTGATAGGAACCATTTGATGGGAGCAGATCGGCTCTCCGGGTGCGTTGCGCAAGGATAGCGGAGTTGGGAAATGAACCGGCGGGAAGGCCCAACAGCCGATCGCTCAGGCTGCCTGGCCGGCCTCGAATGTCCGGCGAAGCGTGGCGACGGCGACCGGCTTGGTCAATACGCTGATCGAGTCGAGCCCCATGGCTTCGCCCAGCATCTTGGTGTGCCGCGCGTAGTCCGACGAGTAACCGGTCACGACGATCAGGCGCAGACTTTGGGCGCCGCGTTTCGCCAGCCATTGCACGAGCTCCACGCCGTCGATGCCGGGCATCACGATATCGATCAGGGCGACGTCGGGGCGGAAGCTCTCGAAGCGTTCCTTGAACGCCGAGCCGCCGATCGTGACCTCGACCTCGTAACCGAGATTGGTCGCGACCTTCCGGGCGAATTCACCAAAACGCGGCTCGTCGTCGACAATCAGCAACCGTTTGCTGCACATGGTGACGCCCCTATTTCCGCATTCCGATCGTCTTCCCGTGCGGACCACTCAACCATCGACCGTGCCGGCGTGCTCCGCGCCGCGCCGTATGGTTTTGCTATTTTGCTCGATTGAGCAGCGACCGCCGTCACGGCGCCGCTCGCGTGGTGGCCGGAACAAAGCGCCGGGCGGAAGCGCGTGCGGCGGGCGGACCGGGGCGTTGGTCAGAGCGTCGATTCGAGCCGGCAGTTCACCACCAGTTCGGCGACGGCGGCGTTGTTGGGCAGCGCGATCACGGTGGCCACGAGTTCGGCGAGGTCGCCGGGTGGGATCATCTCCTGGCGCGCGATCGTGGCGACGCCCGCGGTCATGTCGGTGGCGACGTAGCCGGGGCAGACCGCGGTGACGCGCACGCCGTCATTCCACACCAGTTGGCGCGTCGCATGGGTGAGCGCGACGACCGCGAACTTGCTCATGGCGTAGCCCGCGTTGGTATTGGGCACGCGCTTGGCCGACGCCGAGGCGAGGTTGACGATGCGGCCCTCGCCGCTCTCTTTGAGGTAGGGCAGGGCGAGGCGGATCATGCGCAAGGGGCCTTTGACGTTGACCGCCCAGAGCCGGTCGAACGCCTCCTCGTCGTCGTCCTCGACGGTGAGATGAAGCACGATGCCGGCATTGTTGACGAGGCCGTCGATGCGCCCGAAACGCGCGACCGTCGCCGCGACCCAGGCCTCGCTCGAGGCCCGGTCGAGCGCGTCGTAACGGTGGGTCATCAGGCGCTCAGCCCCGAGGTCGGCGACCGCCGCCTCGAGCGCTTCCGTGTCACGCCCGCCGAGGCTCAAACCGTAGCCCTTGCCGTGCAGGCAGCGTGCGACCGCGAGGCCGATGCCGCGGTTGGCGCCCGAAACCATGATGACGCGTCCTTGTGGTGAGAGCATGGTTTCTCCGTTCTGTTGCCGCTGCTGACCGCGCCGCACGCGCAGGTGTGGCAGATGCCCGCGCGGCAGCTGTAGTCGGGATTGAGGCCGTGCTGCTCGGCCAGATCCAGGATGCTGTCGCAGTCCGGGTCCCAGTTGGCGACCACGCCCGAGCGTCCGCGAGCCCCTGGCCCGCGCGAAGCCCGGCTCTCCGCCGAGCACCGACGCCCAGGGGCGGCCGCCGGCGTCGACCGTGCCGACCAGCAGGAAAGGCAATGCCGAGAAGAACTCCCGATGCTGTTGCGGCATGTGATCGCGGATCACCCTGCGGCCCGGCTTTTCGATCCTGTCGCGGACGCCCGGCCGGGCCTGGATCTCTATCTCGCCGCGGTGAAATGGCGATCTCCCGTCTGGCATCCGCCGCAGCAGCCCTACAGCAGCATCAGCGACTTGAAGCTGGCGTGAGCGTTGCGGGCGATAATGACGTGGTCGTGCAGCGTGATGCGCAGCTTCTTGGCGGCCTCGGCGACCTCGCGGGTCATGTCGATATCGGCCTGCGACGGCGTCGGGTCGCCCGACGGGTGGTTGTGCACCATGACGATCGCCGAGGCGCCGAGCTCGAGCGCGCGCTTGACCACCTCGCGCGGGTAGACCGGGGTGTGGTCGACCGTCCCCATCTGCTGCACCTCGTCGGCGATCAGCGCGTTCTTGCTGTTGAGGAAGAGGATGCGGAACTGCTCGGTCGCGCTGTAGCCCATGCTGGCGCGGCAGTACGCGAGCACCTTGTCCCACGACTCCAGGATCGGCCGATCGATGACCTCGTCGCGCATGAACTTCAACGCCGCCGCCTGCACCGACTTGAGCGCGATGACCCCGGCCCGGCCGACCCCCTTGACCTCGGTGAGCCTTGGGGGCTCGGCGCTGATCACCGCGGCGAAGCTGCCGAAGCGAGCGATGAGCGCCTTGGCCACGGGCTTCATGTCGGCGCGCGGCTGGGCGAGGAACAGGACGAGCTCCAACAGCCCGTAATCGGCGAGCGCGTCCGCGCCGGCGTTGAGGAAGCGCTCGCGCAGCCGCTTGCGGTGGCCGACGTGATCGGGCTTGCGCGGCATGGGCGCGCTCAACGGTAGGGCGGGCGGTGCTGTTCGGCCGGCGACAGCGTGAAAATCTCGTGCCCCGTCGCGGTGACGCCGACCGAATGCTCGAACTGGGCCGAAAGCGAGCGGTCCTTGGTCACCGCGGTCCAACCGTCCTTGAGAATCTTCACCTCGTACCGGCCCAGGTTGATCATCGGCTCGATGGTGAAGAACATGCCTTCGCGCAAGGTTGGCCCTGCACCCGCGCGGCCGTAGTGCACGATGTTGGGGGCATCGTGGAAGATCCGCCCCAGGCCGTGGCCGCAGAAGTCGCGCACCACCGAGCACCGGTTCGATTCGGCGTAAGTTTGGATCGCCTCGCCGATGTCGCCCACCGTGGCGCCGGGCCTGACCGCCTCGATGCCGCGCATCATCGCCTCGTACGTCACGTCCGAGAGCCGGCGCGCCTTCAGCGGCGCCTCGCCGACGAAGAACATGCGGCTCGTGTCGCCGTGCCAGCCGTCGAGGATGACGGTGACGTCGACGTTGAGGATGTCGCCCTTTTGCAGCCGCTTGGTCTCGCTGGGGATGCCGTGGCAGACGACGTGGTTGATCGAGGTGCAGATCGACTTCGGGAAGCCGCGGTAGTTGAGCGGCGCCGGCACCGCCCCGCGCTTGACGATGAAGTCGTGGCACAACCGGTCGAGCGCCCCGGTGGTCACCCCCGGCCGAATCTGCGGGATGACGAGGTCGAGCGTCTCGGCGGCGAGGCGGCCGGCCCGGCGCATGCTCTCGAAGTCCTCGGGCGCATGAACGCGGATGCCGTCGGAGGTGCGCGTCGCCTCGGTGGCGAGGGTGGACGGCGCTTTCTGGGACGAGGTCATACGGATTCGCAAGGCCCTAACCCGGATTGTCGAGGTGCAGCGGCAACGCGCGGTCGAGTGTGATCGCCGCGGTCGTCAGTTTACAGCAATAGCAGACCGCTTCAACGCCGCGCGCCCGGGCGCTCGCGAGCGCCGCCGCGTACGTCGGGTCGATGTCGGCGGCGATGGCGAAGCCGTCGCAGTCGCCGCGCTGCACGAGGTAGACCATCACCGCGCGGCAGCCCGCCGCCACCATGTCCGTCAACTCCGCCAGGTGCTTGGTGCCGCGCGCGGTGACTGCGTCGGGGAACTCGGCGAGGCGCGTGCGCTTGAGGTGGACGTTCTTGACCTCGACGTAGCACGGCGGCCTGCCGCCATTTTCGAGCAGGATGTCGATGCGCGAGTTGCGACCGTACTTCACTTCGCGGCGCAGCGTCTCGTAGCCCGCCAGCTCGGGGATGCGGCCGGCCCGAATCGCCTCGGCGACGATGCCGTTCGGGTGCGCCGTGTTGATGCCGACGAGCCCGCCGTCGACGCGCGCCAGCTCCCACGAATACGCGAGCTTGCGCGCCGGGTTGCGCGACCGCGACAGCCACACCTCGAGGCCCGGCGCGTCGAGCCCCAGCATGCCGCCCGGGTTGGCGCAGTGCGCGGTGACGACCTCGCCGCTATCGAGCTCGTGGTCGCTCAGGAACCGCTTGTAGCGCTTGATCAGGCGGCCGCGCACGAGGGGTTCGGGAAAACGCATGGCGGTTACGTAGGCGCGCCCCTTCGGCCTGTCAACGCCGCGCCGGCCCAGCGCGGCGGCCGCAACCACACTGTCGCCCGGCCCGGCTGGTCACACGCGCGCGAACGTTCCGGGCAGCAACGGCGATAGCGACTTGACCTGGACATCCGACGGACGCAAGTTTCGCGATCGGTCAAACCTCACCGCTCGACGTAAGCAAGAAATCATCTTCCTTGTCGAGGAGGCGCCCGACGGCGGGTTTACCGCCCGCGCGTTGGGCGCGTCGATTTTCACCGAAGCGGACACGCTTGCGGAATTGCGCGACGCGGTGCGCGACGCCGTGCATTGCCATTTTGAAACCGACAGTTCGCCGCGGGTGATTTAAGATTAAGGGGTCAGAAAAGGGGTCTGACCCCTTTTTGCCCCAACGTCGGACGGGACAATATCCGTTCAAATCCCATTCGCAGGCGCCCGGCCCAGCCAGTGGCTCGGGCGTGGCGCGGGATGGCGCGCGGCGTCACGACCATTGGAGCATGACACCGCCGAAACCGAGCGCCGCGACCGCGAGCGAGATCGTCTTCATGATCGAGAGCATTCTCTGTCGCGCGCCGGCGTCTGCCGCGCGTTTGCGCGGAGCTTCGCGCGCCTGCTCTTCGAGCTGTTTGCGGTAGAGGTCGCGGGTGGCGCCAAACCCGCCGGCGACGCCGCCTTCGCTGAGCTCGATGCGATGGGTGAGAACCAGTCCTGCGAGCCCCACCAGGCCGACGCCGAACCAACCGATCACGCTGGCGAGAAAGAACACCAGCGCGAACACCGCCGCGGTGGCGCCGGCGGCGACATGCCCCGGGTCCTGTTCGTCGAGCCATTTCAGCATGTGCCGGCCCCCAGTGCGGGGCGAACGCCTTGCGTCCACCGCGTCCCGGCCTCGCCGAACGGCGCAGACCGCTCGACGTTGATCCGCCCCGTCTCGAACAGCCAGTCGAGAACCTCGCGGTTGGATTTCATGCGCCGGTTCCCCGCCAACGCGCCTCGATACGAACCATCATACTCCCGCCGCCGCACGATGGGGGTCAAGATATTCGGAATAGCAAGGCGTTCTAATGTTCTGGAACGATGTTACGCGTCACTTCCGGCGGCGGCGCTTGGGGCCGGGGCGTTTGCGCTTCGCCGTCGGCGCCTCGGCGCCGCCCGAGAGGAGCTCGAAGACGAGGCTGCCGGTGGCGACGTTCGCCTCGCTGAGCCGCACCTCGACCGCGTCGCCGAGCGTGAAGATCCGGTCGGGGGTAACGAGCCGCTGGCCGTCCTCGTCGTGGTCGACGTCCCTGGCGATGCTGCGCCGGGGAACGATGCCGTCGGCGCCGGTTTCGTCGAGGGTCACGAACAGGCCGAAGCGGGTCACGCCCGAGATGCGGCCGGAGAACACCGCGCCCACGCGCTCGGCCATGTACGCGGCCATGTAGCGGTCGAGCGCGTCGCGCTCGGCCGCCGCCGCGCGGCGCTCGGTCGTCGAGATGTGCTCGCCGATCCGGTCGAACGACTCCCCGGCGCCTTCGGGCAGGCCGCCCGCGCCGAGCCCGAGCGCGCCGACCAGCGCCCGGTGGACCAGAAGATCGGCGTAGCGCCGGATCGGCGAGGTGAAGTGGCCGTAGCGGCGCAGGTTGAGCCCGAAGTGGCCGACGTTGGCCGGGCTGTAGGCGGCCTTCGCCTGGGCGCGCAGCACGGCGGTGTTGATCGCCGGCGCTTGCGGCCGCCCCTCGACCTCGCGCAGCAGCCGGTTGAAGTGCGCCGGCCGCGGGCGCTGGCCGGCCGGCAGCTTGTGGCCGAGCCCGGCGAGGAACTTGCGCAGCTCGACGACCTTCTCGGCCGCGGGCTCGTCGTGGACGCGGTACATCACCGGGGCCCGCTGCTTCGCCAGCGTTTCGGCGGCGGCGACGTTGGCGGCGATCATCAGCTCCTCGATCAGCCGGTGGCTTTCCAGGCGCGGCCTCGGGACCACCGCCGCGACGTGGCCGTCGGCGTCGAGCGTGACCTTGCGCTCGGGAAGATCGAGGTCGATGGCGCCGCGCCGCCGCCGCGCGCCGATGAGCGCGCGGTAGACGCCGAAGAGCGGTGCGATGACGCTCTCGCGGAGCGGCCCGGCGGTGTCGTCGGGCCGGCCCCCGTGCGCCGCCTCGACCTGCTCGTAGGTGAGCCTGGCGGCCGAGCGCACGAGCGCGCGGACGAAGCGGTGACGCCGCAATTTGCCGCGGCGGTCGATCCACAGATGGACCGCGAGGCAGGGCCGCGTCTCGCCGGGCCTCAGCGAGCACAGATCCGCCGACAGCCGCTGGGGCAGCATGGCCACCACCCGGTCCGGGGCTTGCCGGCCCCCGACGAGTTCAACATCAGAACTCCAGCCCGCCTTCGCGCGCGCCCTCGGCGACCGCGCGAACCCGACCGTGGTAGATATACAAATTGCGATCGAACACGACCGCCTTAACACCCTGTGCGCGGGCCTTGTCCGCGAGGGCTTTGCCCAACTCTCGGGCGGCTTCCGTTTTCGTCTGCTTCTTCTCCCCCATCGCCTGCGTGGAAACGTAGACGAGGGTGCGTCCGGCGTGATCGTCGATGAGCTGCGCCGTCGTATACTTGAGCGACTTCGATACGGTCAGGCGGGGGCGCTCACTGCTGCCGGAGATGTCGCGGCGCACGTGCCGCCTCCGTCTCAGTCCGCGCCGGGCCTTCTGGATGTGTTTATCCACGATCAGAGTCCTTCAATCCGCCGTCACTCACGGCCGGGAGTCCTACGCCGCGCTCTTGCCCGCCTTGCGCTTGACCAGTTCACCTGCGTAACGAATGCCTTTTCCTTTGTACGGCTCCGGCGGACGGAACTTTCTCACCATGGCCGCAAGCTCCCCGACCAATTCCTTGGAAACGCCCTCCACCACGATCTGCGTCGGATTCGTGAGCGTGAAAGTGATTCCCTCCGGGGGAGTCAGCAGGATCGGATGCGAAAAACCGATCACCAGATTCAACTTCGTCCCGATCAACTCGGCCCGGTACCCCACACCGACAATGTCCAGGACCTTGCGGTATCCACTGGAGACACCGGTCACCATGTTCTGAATCAGCGACCGGGTCAGGCCGTGCAACGCCCGGTGCCGCCGGTGGTCGGAGGGGCGTGACACGACGACCTGGCCGTTGTCCACCGCGACCGTCAGGGCCGGGTCGAACGACCGGGCCATTTCGCCCTTCGGGCCTTTGACCGTGACGCGGACGCCGTCCACGGACACCGTGACACCATCGGGAATTGTGATCGGGTTCTTGCCTACTCGTGACATCGTCGTCGTCTTTCCGGCCGGCCCGCCTACCAAACTTCGCAGAGGAGCTCTCCGCCGATTCCCTGGCTGACGGCCTGCTCACCGCTCATCACGCCGCGGGAGGTCGAAACAATGGTCAGACCCATCCGGCGGTTGTGGGTCTTGATCTCGTCGCGGGTCGCATACCGTCTGAGCCCCGGCTTGGACAGGCGCCGCAGTCCGGTCAGCACCGGCCCTTGAGTCGGCGTGTCGCGCAACCGGATGAGCAGCTGATCCTGCGGGCTCTGGGGCTGCTCGGCA
>JACZUY010000111.1 GCA_022572945.1 Pseudomonadota bacterium | reverse complement strand
GTGATCAGCACCGGCACGCCGCCCGGTGTCGGGCTGGGCAGGACGCCGCCGCGCTATCTCAGGCCCGGCGACGTCATGCGGCTCGGTATCGGCGGACTCGGCGAACAGCGGCTGAAGGTCGTCCGCTATCGGTCAAAATAGCGCCGCCACGGGCAATCTTGTCAGGAAGGTGCGGGAAATCTCCATGGGCATTAGCGTCAAGCCACTTCATCCGCACGTCGGCGCCGAGATTAGCGGCATCGACCTGCGCCGCCCGGTGCCGCCCGAAACCTTCGCCGAGGTCGAAGCGGCGCTCAACAAGCATGCTGTGCTGATTTTTCCGGCCCAGCCAATCAGCAACGAGCAGCAGATCGTGTTCAGCCGGCTCTTCGGCCCGCTCGAGACCAGCACGGATTACGCGGGCAGCCGGAAAACGCGCCTTCGCCATCCCGAGATCGCAGACATATCGAATTTGGATTCCGAAGGCCGCGTCATGTCAGACGATGACAAGCGCCTGCTGTTCAATCGCGGCAATCAACTATGGCATACCGACAGCTCGTTCAGATACGTGCCGGCGCGCTGTTCACTGCTGTCGGCGCACGAGGTCCCGCCGACCGGCGGTGAGACCGAATTCGCCGACCTGCGCGCCGCGTACGATGCGCTTTCCGAGGCGACGAAACGCAAGCTCGATGGGCTTGTCGCCGAACACAGCATCATGCACTCGCGTGCGAAGACCGGCTTCAGCGAGTTCAACACGGATATTCGACGCGAGCTTCCGCCGGTGCCGCAAATTGTCGTGCGGACCCATCCCGGCTCTGGGCGGAAGAGCCTTTATCTTGCCTCGCATGCCTCGCACATCATCGGCTGGCCGGTGGAGGAGGGCCGCAGGCTCATCGACGAGCTGATCGCTTTCGCCACCCAGCCGCAATTCGTCTATCAGCATCGCTGGCAGGTGGGCGACCTGGTGATATGGGATGATCGCTGCACCATGCATCGCGGCCGTGAATATGATGACACCGAGTGTCGGCGCGACATGCATCGCACCACCGTTTCCGACGAAATCAACTCTGTCGAGCGCGAGCAGGGCCAGGAAAGCGTGGCATAGGAATCAAGGCGCCCTGGCTTGACGTCATCGATCGCGGCGTGAGCGACGCGCCGGCAAGGGCAGGGAGGCCATCGCCAGCGCCTTTGAGGCGGCATCGTCGATTGATCTTGGAGGAACCCAACTGATCCGGACACGTCCGGTCAATAGGCCAAAGGGCCGGTGAGGCTGAACCTCACCGGCCGTCGTCTTGCGCGCGCCGTTCGAGGAACTCGATCACGATGCGCTGGAACTCTTGCGGGAATAGCTGCGGGAAGAAATGCCCGCCTTGCGGCAGCATGACCGTCTCGGCGGCGGCGATGAGGCGGCCGAGCTCCTCGCTGTAGTAGGGCGGCGTTACCACGTCGTCCTGGGCGCCGATGACCAGGGTCGGCGCGGTGACGCGCGCCAGGTCGGCCCGACGGTCGAATCGAAGGATCGCCGCGATGCGGCCGCGCATGATCTCGACCGGCGGAAAGTGTGCGAGGCTCGCCGCTTCCTCCGCCTCGATCTCGGCGATGTGCTCGCGGATCCACCAGTTCGGTTTCATGAACAGGGTGCTGGCCCGCAGATAGTCGGCCGGGCCGTGGTCAAGCTGATCGGCGCGGACACGAAACAGCCGGCGAAAGTAAGCGTCCGCCGCGGTCCAGCTCGCGCTCAGGACCAGGCGGTCGATCCGATCGGGCTGGTCGATGGCGAGGGTTTGGCCGATGGCGCCGCCGGTCGAATGGCCAACCAGGTGTGCCCGTTCGATGCCAAGGCCATCGATGAGCTGAAGCAGGTCGCCGGCCATCTGCTCGACCGAATAATCGATGCGTGAATGGCTGCTGCGCCCCGTCCCCCGGTGGTCGTGCACGACCAGCTTGAACCGCTCGGCGAGCGCCGGAACATGGACCTTCCAGAACGACGAGACCCCGGAAAGGCCCGACACGAGCAGGAGCGGTGGGCCTTCGCCGTCGACTTGGTAGAACAGACGTTCGCCGTCGGAGAGCGTAAAAAACGGCACGCCGGAACTACGCGCCGTCACCCGCCGCCGGCTCGGCGTCGAGCCGCGCGAAAACCGTATTGGCCTCGATCTCCTCGGCGTTCTCCGGCCGCGGGAAGGGATCGGGTGTGGGCTCTCCTGGCTCGCGCGGACGGCCGATGGCTTCGAAGAAGTCCTCGAGCCCGCCCGGCATGAGCATCCACATCATCTTCAGCTCGGAGTCGCCGTCGTTGACCAGCTTGTGCTTGTTCCACGGCGGCAAATAGACGGTGGTGCCCGGCACGATCGGATGCTCGACCCCGTTGACGATCGCCTTGCCCGTGCCCTCGAAAAAGAACAGCAGCTCCTCGTGGGAGTCGTGCCAGTGGTCGCGGATATGACCGCCCGGCGCGATCACCTGAATGCCCATCGAGAACTTATCGACCGGCGCGTTGCGCCGCGAGACCCGCACTTCGGCGTAACCGTTGGCGGGCGCCGGCTGCCAGAAGCTTTCCCCCTGGCCGGGCTGAACCACGATTGCGGAACGCTTTTCAGATTGGTCCATCGCTCGCTTCCAATCGATCGATTTCCGGGTTCCTTTGGTATATGCAACCTGCACGGTGGCTGTAAAGTCGCCCACCGCGCTGCCAACCTGTCCAAATAGGTGGGACCACCTCAGTGTCCCTTGTGAGTCCGGTGGCTGCCGCGTTGCCTGTGTCGTTCAAACGCATGATCAGAAATAATTCGGATAAATTCGCGGAACTTCATGCCGTGGCCGGTCCGTTGCGCGGGTGAGGGTGAGAGCGCGCGGCGTCTTCAGTCTTGGGCGACGAAGCGCTCACTGCTTCGTTCGTTGCCCGAGGGGAGGGGGGCGTCCGGGTCGGCGATCCAGGCGGCGACGTCGGCGAGGACCGCGCCGGCCTCGAGGTCGCGCAGCAGCATGTGATAGCCGGCCGGGTAGATCGCGACGCGGTGCGGGGCGGAGAGCCGGCTGAGCATGTCGAACGTCGGCGTCTTGGGCACCAGCTCGTCGTTCTCGCCGTAGAGCAGCAGCGTCGGCGTGGCGAGGCGGCCGGCCGCCAGATACGCCGCGTCCATCAGGTTGACGAGCCCGTAGAGCGAGTCGATGCGCGTGTGCTTGATCGTGTTCGGGTCCTTCGACAGCGCGATCAGCATGTCGCGGTTGTCGGAGGGCCGGATGCCGAGCCCCTTGCCGGTGACGGTCGCGGCGGGTATGAGGTGCGCGCCGAGCCACAGGCCCGCGCGGTAGAACGGGTTCATCGTTGCCCAGCCCCACACCGCCGGCGCGACGAGGACGACGCCGTCGACCGCGGGCGCGCCGGGCCCGGCCATCAGCACCATCGCCGCGGCGCCGCCCATGCTCTCGCCGACGAGGTAGACCGGCGCGCCCGGGTGCCTCGCCTTCACCAGCTCGGTCACCAGCCCCAGGTCCGCGACCATGGTGTCGACCCCGGGCCACAGCCCGCGCGTCGCGGTCGCGCCGAAGCCGCGCTGGTCGTAGGCGTAGGTGGTGATGCCCCGTTCGGCCCACGCGCGCCCCGGCGCGTCGAAGGCGTTGGCGTAGTCGTTGAAGCCGTGGACGGCGACGATCACCGCCTCAGGCTCGCCCTCCGCCGGCCACATCCGCAAAGGAATGCGCGCGCCGTCGGCGGCGAGCACGTGGTCGGCGTTGAGCGCCGGCGCGACGACCGCCGGGCCGGCGGCCTCGATGCGCGGCGCGCAGGCGGCGAGCACGAGCAACAGCGTGGCCGCCGCCAGCCGCGATACGATCGCGCCATGCCGGGCTGTATTCGTCACTCGGTCCTCCGGGAATCGCGCCGCCGCGCGAGTATGCGCCACGCGCATGCCGGTGTCACCTTGCCGGAGGCCGGGCTTGGCACTAAGGTTTCGCGCGTTCGTGTTTCAGAGCCATTGCCGATGACCGACTTTCAACCGCGCGTCGCCGACGGCGTCAACTGGTACGGCGCGTGGACGCTGTACCAGAAGGAGGTCCGGCACTTCCTCAAGATGCCGGCGCACACGGTGTTCGCGCCGACGGTGACCGGCCTGCTGTTCCTCGCCATCTTCACGCTGGCGCTGGGCGGCGCGGTGCGGCAGATGGCCGGCGTGCCGTTCGTCGAGTTCATCGCGCCCGGCCTGGTGATGATGGCGCTGGTCCACGCCGCGTTCGACAACCCGGCGGGCTCGCTGGTCCACGGCAAGCTCCAGGGTTGCATCGCCGACGTGCTGATGCCGCCGATCAGCCCCGGCGAGTTCATCGCCGGCTACGCGCTCGGCGGGGCGACGCGCGGACTCATGGTCGGCGGCACGCTGCTGGTGCTGATGCAGCCGTTCGTGCCGATGGCGCCCGCGCACCCGGCGTTGGCGCTGTTCTACGCGCTGGCGACGGCGGTGGCGTTGGCGCTGCTCGGGCTGATCGTCGGCCTGTGGGCGCCGAAATGGGACCAGCTGGCGATGGTCAACAGCTTCACCATCACGCCGCTCGCGTTTCTCTCGGGTGTCTTCTACTCGATCGAGCGGCTGCCCGTGGCTTGGCAGACCGCGGCCCAGCTCAATCCGTTCTTTTACATGATCGACGGCTTCCGCTATGGCTTCATCGACCGCGCCGACGGCTCGCTGGCGGTCGGCGCGGCGGTGCTGGTGGCGCTCGATGTGGCGCTGTGGCTGGTGTGCCACCGGCTGCTCGCCAGCGGCTACAATCTCAGGCCATGAGCGCGCCGCCGCCGTCACCCCACCTGATCACCGGCGCCGTCAACTGGTACGGCCTGTGGACGCTCTACCTCAAGGAAGTGTGGCGCTTCCTCAAGGTGCCGGCGCAGACGCTGCTCGCCCCGGCGGCGACCACGCTCCTGTTCCTCGCCGTCTTCGCGCTCGCGCTCGGCGGCGCGACCCGGGTGGTCGGCGGCGTGCCGTTCCTCGAGTTCCTCGCGCCGGGGCTGATCATGATGGCGATCATCCAGGCCGCCTTCGCCAACCCCGCCTCGAGCCTGTTGATGGGCAAGATTCAGGGCAACATCGTCGATCTCCTGATGGCGCCGTTGAGCCCCGGCGAGTTCGCCCTCGCGTATGTCGGGGGCGGGATGACGCGGGGCGTTCTCACCGGCCTCCTGCTGCTCGTGGTGATCCAGCCCTTCGTCTCGATTGCGCCGCTGCACCTGGGCTTCTTCCTGTTCCACGCGCTGGCGGCGTCGATGATGCTGGCGCTCCTCGGCCTGCTCGGCGGGCTGTGGGCCGAGAAGTTCGACCACATGGCGGCGGTGACCAACTTCGTCATCACGCCGTTCGCCTTCCTTTCGGGCACGTTCTATTCGGTGAAGAATCTTCCCGGCGTGTGGTACGGGGTCAGCCAGTTCAATCCCTTCTTCTACATGATCGACGGCTTCCGCTATGGCTTCACCGGCGCCGCCGACGGCTCGCTGGCGGTGGGCGTCGCCGTGTTGACCGGCATGAACGTCGCGCTGTGGCTGGTGTGCCACCGGCTGCTCGTCACCGGCTACAGGCTCAAGCCGTGACGCGGGCTGCGGGAGTTTTGGTCGTCGCCTTCCTATGAAAATTGTCCTCGATATCACCAAACTCGTCGAAGACGGTGAACTGACGCCCGAGCAGGCCGAAAAGCTGAAAAAGCTGGCGGCGAAGGAAACCGGCTCGCTCGGGATCAACGTTCTCCTTTCACTTGGCGTCATCGCGATTGCGGGGGGCTTTCTCGCGTTGGAGCCGTCGGTGGCGACCGCGCTCGTCCTTGGCGCGGCGCTGGTCGCCTCTGGTCTGGCGTTGAAACAGTACAAGCCGGTGCAATGGGGGCTGTTGGGCGCCGCGAACACGATGGTCGGCGCGCTGACCGTTTCGGGCGGCCTCATCATCCTCTGGGATGGCAGCGTCAGTGCGTTCGCGCTCGTCGCGCTGATCCTGTTGGCCCTCGGCATCCTCGCCAGGAGTGGGCTGTTGATCGGCGTTTCGCCGTTCGTGCTGGCGGCGGTGGTCGGCAGCAGCACGGGATACATGCACGCCTCGTACATGCTGGTTGTCCGCGAGGCCACAGTCACCATCGGCGTCTTCGCGTTGCTCGCCTGGGGGGCGTTCCATCTCTCCAAGCGGCTTCCGGCGGCGTACGAAAGACTGGCGCTCATCTATTCGCGCGTGTCTCTGATCTTGGTGAACTTCGGGTTCTGGGTCGGGTCGCTCTGGGGTGATTATCCTGGAGAATCCTGGATTCAAAGTCAGATCTATGAGAACCCCGGCGCGTTCTGGGACTCGTATCAACAGTTGGAGGCATGGCGTGAAAGCGCCTTCTTCGTTTCCGATGCGGTCTTTGCGGGCCTTTGGGCGCTCGCGCTGATCGCGGTGGGCGCGTGGGGCGTGAAGCGCAACCGGCGGTTTGTCGTCAACACCGCTGCCGTCTTCGCATCCATCCACTTCTACACGCAGTGGTTTGAATATCTCGGCGCCACGCCGGTGACGGTCATTTTGAGCGGGGTCGTTGCGGTCGGGATAGCGCTTGGGCTGTGGAAGTACAATCGCCTCGCGGCGTCGATTTCTTAAGCAACTTCGAGAGAGCCCACACCGAAGACAGGAAGTCGCGCGGCAGAGCATGACCGCCTTGGATCTCGATCGCTTTCCCCGCGTGCGGCTCGCGCATCTGCCGACGCCGCTCGAGCCCCTGGAGCGGCTTTCGGCGCACCTCGGCGGGCCGCGCATCTACGTCAAGCGCGACGACTGCACCGGCCTCGCGTTCGGCGGCAACAAGACGCGCAAGCTCGAGTTTCTGCTCGGCGACGCGCTCGGCAAGGGCGCCGATACGGTGATCACCTGCGGCGGCGTGCAGTCGAACCACACGCGCCAGACCGCGGCCGCCGCCGCCAGGCTCGGTCTCGCCTGCCACCTCGTGCAGCAGGAGCCCGAGCCGTGGCACGATCCCGACTACGGCGACAGCGGAAACCAGTTCCTCGGCCGTCTGTTCGGCGCCGAGCTCCATTCGGTGCCGACCGAGGCCGACCGGTCGGCAGGCATGGAGCGTGTCGCCGGGGAGCTGCGCGCGCGCGGCGGCAAGCCCTACATCATCCCCGGCGGCGGCTCGAACGCGATCGGCGGGCTCGGCTACGCCGGCTGCGCGATCGAGATCGTCGAACAGGCGGGCGCGATGGATCTCGCCGTCGATTGCATCGTGCTGCCCTCGGGCGGCGGCGGCACCCAGGGCGGCCTCGTCGCCGGGCTCGCGGCGCTCGGCAGCGGCATCCGCGCCATCGGCATCGACATCGACGCCGAGGGCGAGGCGGTCGCCGACAGGGTGCGCGGGGTCGCGGCGGGGACCGCCGGGCTGCTCGGCGTGCGCGACCGCGTGGCCGACGACGCGGTGGCGGTGAACGACGACTATGCCGGCGAGGCCTACGGCAAGCCGACGCCCGGGATGATCGAGGCGGTGACGCTTCTCGCCCGCCTCGAAGGGCTGGTGCTCGACCCGGTTTACACCGGCAAGGCGATAGCCGGGCTCATCGACCTCGCGCGCTCGGGCGCGTTCGGGACCGACGACACCGTGGTCTTCATCCACACCGGCGGAACGCCGGCGTTGTTCGCCTACCGCGGGGCGTTCGCCGGACTCTGAGGCGCGCGCCGGCCGGGCTGCGGGCAAAGGCCTGTTCGGCGCCGCGCGCGGTTCGGCGGCGGGGGCCATTGTGTGATGCGCCGGAGGCGGATCGGTGCTATAGGGAGCCATGGATTCGGAGGATGCCCGCGCGCCAGATAGCAGGCCAGGAATTGCCGTCGCCGCCGTCGTTCTCGTCGCCATCCTCGCGGTCGTCGGCTATCTCGCCTGGGACCGGTTTCAGGGGTTCGGGGAAGAAGCGCCGGTGGTGACGGCCGATCGGGCCGCCGCCGGGGCGGACGCGGCGTCTC
>JACZUY010000110.1 GCA_022572945.1 Pseudomonadota bacterium | reverse complement strand
GCGCGTTCCGCGCGCTCGGCGGCGACGACGCGGTCGTCGGGCCGGCGGCGGACGGCGGCTACTGGCTGATCGGCCTGGGCCGGCGGCGGCCCGTCCCGCGCGGCGTCTTCGAAAACGTGCGCTGGTCCGGCCCGCACGCGCTCGCCGACACGCTCGCCAGCCTCGGGCCAGGCGCGCGCGTCGCGGTCCTCGAGAAACTCGCCGACATCGACGACGGCGCCGACCTCGCGCGCTGGCGGGCGGCGTGGTGATTCACCCTCCGTACATTATAGACATTTCAGCTTGAATAACTTAATCACTGTAATATGTTTTCAGTACGTTCAGTACGGTTAAGGCGTATCGATGCTCGACAGCGGAGCTTGCATATTCCTTGGTCAACAAAATCATGCAAGCGACGCCATGGATGAGCGTCGGCACGGCGGTCAGTCCCACGATCATGGGGAGCAAAATGTGATGGTCCGGGTTTCTACGGTCGAGGCGCGAAAGCAATTTTCCGATCTCGTCAATCGGGTCGCTTACGGTAAGGAGCGCGCGATCCTCAGTCGCCGGGGACGCGAACTCGTCGCCATCGTTCCTCTCGAAGACATGAGGCTCCTGGAGGCGCTCGAGGACCGGTTGGACCTCGAGGAGGCACGCGCGGCGCTGAAGGACGCCGACGAGAAGGGGACGGTTTCATGGGCCGCTCTCAAGGTCGAGCTTGGCCTGTAACCGCTATCTTTGCCCTATACGATAGAACTCGCGCCCAAGGCGGCGCGTCAATTCCGCAAGCTCCCCGCCCACGCCCGCAAGCGCCTCGCCCGGCATATCGACGCCTTGGCCGAAAATCCACGCCCTTCCGGTGCGAAGAAGCTCACCGGCGCCGGACAACTCTACCGGATACGCGTGGGCGACCATCGCCTCGTGTACAAGGTCCGCGACGACGCGCTCCTCGTCCTCGTCGTTGCCGTGGGAAGCCGGCGTGACATTTACAAGGCGCTCTTCCGCAAGTAACGCGGAAATCACAGGGCATCGCCGCGCGCCGGCGGACGGCGCTCAGGTGACGATCGCGACGCCGCCGCGGCGGGGGTCGCCGACGCCGCCGAGCGCCCGCCCCCCGGCGCCGGCCATGGCGACGTGCACCCCGCCGAAGAACATGTTCGTCGTCGGCCACGGCTCGTGGCGCGGAAAGGCGCGCACCAGCGCCGCGACCTCCGGCCCGGCGAATCCGTGCTCGATGTTCAGCAGACCGTCCTCGAAATGGATGCGCGGCGCCTCGACCGCCTCATCTAGGGTCATGCCGAAGTCGAGCAGGTTGACCAGCACCTGAAGGATCGCGGTGCGGATACGGTTCGAGCCGCCGCTGCCGAGCACATAGGTGCGGCCGTCGGCGCCGAACACCATGGTCGGCGCCATCATCGACGACATGCGCCGGTTCGCCGGCCAGCGGTGGAAGCCCTGGGGGTTGACGTCCTCCTCGCCGAGCATGTTGTTCAGCATGACGCCGGCGCCGGGCACGATGTAGGCCGAGCCCTCGCCGTTGGAGACGCTGAGCGCGGCGGCGTTGCCGTGGGCGTCGACGACGTTGATGTGCGTCGTGCCGCGCGTGCACGCCGGCCGCCCGAGCACCTGTTGCTTGTAGCCGGCGAGCAGGTCGGGATCGAGCAGCCGCCCGGCGGCCTCGTCGGCGGGCAGGTCGGCGAGGCGGGTCTCGACGCGCGCGCGGTTGGTTTCGGCCATGACGCGGGCGAGCAGTTCGAGGGTGCCGGCGTCGCCGAACCCGTTGGCCGGAAGATCGGCGTCGTCGAGAAGCGCGAGCGCGAAGGCGATGAGCACCCCGCCCGAAGACGGCGGCGGGTTGAGCGCCAGCCGCGCCCCCCGGTAGGTCCGGATCAGCGGCTCGCGCTTGACGACGGCGTATTGCGCGAGGTCTTTGGCGGTCAGGTGGCCGCCGCGTTCGCGGCAGTCGTCGAGAATCTTGCGGGCGATCTCGCCCTCGTAGAACAGCGCCTCGCCGTCTTTGGCCAACGCCTCGAAGGTGTCGGCGAGGTCGGGCACCCGGTGGAGCTCGCCCTCCTGCAGCAACGCGCCCTCGCGCCGGCGGCTCGCGAACATCGCGCGCGACGCCGGGGTGGCGCTGAAGATCGCGCCGACGATCGACAGGATGAACGCCTGCAAGGGCGCGAGCTCGACGCCGTCGCGCGCCATCGTCACCGCCGGCGCGACGAGTCGCGAAAACGGCATCGAGCCGAGATCGCGGTGGACCGCGAACAGGCCCTTGACCACGCCCGGGGTGGCGATCGATCCGAGGCCGATGTGGAACTCCTGCAGCGCCGGCCCGAAGTCCGCCTGGGTCGCGGTGAAGTCGGTCTCCGCCGCGGGCCGCGGAGCGACCGGCGTCTGGGTGAAGAAGTCGTAGAGAACCACCGGGCCTTGCGCCGGGCGCGCGAGCAGAAACCCTCCGCCCCCCAGCGACGCCAGCACGGGCTCGGTGACGCAGGCGGCGCACAGCGCCGCGAGCGCCGCGTCGAAGGCGTTGCCGCCGTCGGCGAGAACGTCCGCGGCCGCCTCGGCGGTCTTCGGGTGCCCGGCGGCGATGACGCCTCGCGGTTTCATGGCTCCGCCGATGAAGCGCTCAGGGATAAGGGTTCCAAAGCACGCGCGCGGCCAGAGCGTATTCCGAACGAGTCGGTTTGGAATACGCGCCAGCCCGCGACCGCGGGCCGCCGCTTATGCGGCGGAAGCCTGCGTGGCGATTGAACGCAGTTCACCTTTATTGTGTAAAGGTGAACGAATAATGTTCCAGACCCGACACGTCGATCTACCCGAGGCGCTCCTTGAGCCGGGGCATGAGCTCGACGAAATTGCAGGGGCGGTTGCGCGAGTCGAGCTGGTAGCGAAGAATCTCGTCCCATCCGTCGCGGCACGCCCCGGGCGAGCCGGGCAAGGCGAACAGGTAGGTGCCGCCGGCGACGCCCGCGGTGGCGCGCGATTGAATCGTCGAGGTCTTAATCTTGTCCCAGCTTATCATGCGGAAGACTTCGCCGAACCCCTCGATCTCCTTCTCGTAGACCGCGTGAAACGCCTCGGGCGTGACATCGCGACCGGTGAGTCCGGTGCCGCCGGTGGCGATCACCGCGTCGACCTCGGGGTCGGCAATCCACGCCTCGAGTTGTGCAACGATGGCATCCTTGTCGTCGGTCACGATCTTGCGGCCGGCGAGCCTGTGACCGGCCCCGGTGATGCGTTCGGCGAGCGTGCGCCCCGAATCGTCATCGGCCTCGGTACGCGAGTCCGACACCGTGAGCACCGCAATGCTGACCGGGACGAACCGGCGGTTGTGGTCAATTCCCGGCATTGGCGGAATGGGCGATTGCGGTGGGGTCCTGCGGCGCATAACCGGGCCAGCGGCCGCCCGCGATCGCCTCGAGCGACGGCGCCGCCTGGCCGAGGCGCGCGCGGTAGATCCACAGGTTGGTGAGCACCCGCTCGACGAACAGCCGCGTCTCGCGCGCCGGCAGGCCCTCGACGAACAACAGCGGGTCGTCGTTGATACGCATGCGGGCGAGCCACTTCCTGAGGTTCCCGGGACCGCCGTTGTAGGCGGCGACGGCGAACAGCAGATTGCCCCGCACGCTCCCGTCGGCGAGCAGGTGCAGGATGTATTTCTGGCCGAGCTCGATGTTGAGCTCGGGCTCGAACAGGTGTTTGCGGCCGCTCGCGTGCAGGTGGCGGTCGCCGGCGATGAACGACGCGGTGCGCGGCATCAGCTGCATCAGGCCGCGGGCGCCGGCGCGGCTTTTGGCGCGCGTGTTGAACCCCGATTCCTGACGCATCAGCGCGAACACCAGCGCCCGGTCGACGATGTAACCGCTCGTGGGCCGCCACCGCGGCACCGGATACATGCCGGCATCGTGGCGGCGGCCGTCGACCGCGGCGAGGCCCTGGGCGATGCGGAGCTGCGCCGACGGCAGGTCGAGCCGCGCGGCGAGCGCCAGCATCGCCTTGCCCAGCGCCGGGCTTATGTCGGGGCGCAAGCGCCTGAGCTCGCGCTCGGCGAGCCGGTCCTGTCCGATCTCGGCGAGCGCGAGCCCGCGCCTGGCGCCGGGGCTGCGCAGCACGATCGCCATGTCGCGGTCGGTGATCGGCGGCATTTCCCACGCGAACTCGACGGTCTCGCCGAGCGCGCGGGCGGCCAACAGGCCGTAAAACGTGCGCGGCGCGTCGGCGGCGATCCCGAGCAGGCGGCTCACCCGCTCGGGCCGGCGGGTGATGAGGTTGACGCGCGCCGCCCAGTAGGCGCCGGCGGCGATCATCCGGCCGGTCGCGCGCGGGGCGATCGCCAACCCCTCGAAGTGGCGGCGCGCGGCTTCGAGATCGCCGCGGCGGAACGCGGCGAGTCCCGCGGTCCAGTACGCGAGCGGCGCCATGTCGCCGGACCGCTTCGCGCCCGGCGCGGCGAGGTCGAACGCCGTGTCGTCGTCGCCCTTGATGAAATAGGCGTACGCCACCTCGGCGCGGATGATGTCGACCTCGACGTCGTCGGCGAGGCGGTTGAGCTTCGGACCATTCAAATGCTTCGCGGCGCTGCCGAGCTCGCCGCGCGCGATGTGCGCGCGGATGTGGACGAGCAGGTTGATCAGCTTGCGCCGCGCGGCCGCGGACCGCTTGCGCGGCGAGACGTAGCCCGCGCGGCTCACACCGTCGTCGGCCGCCCCGGCGGCCCGCGCCGGCGCCGCCGGTAGGCGCGGCGGCTTCGCATTGGCCGGCTTGCGGCCCATCGCCAACCCGTGGATGCGGCGCGCCTGGGGGTGGTCGGCGTAGGTGTCGAGCCACAGCTTGAGCTCCTTGAAGCGCGAGCGGTAGTCCGTCGGGTGGAGGTAGCGCTGGGCCATGACATGGCCCATGAGCAGCCGGTCCTCAAGCTTCTCGATCTCGTGGCCGGCGGCGTGCCAGTCGCCCTTCTCCTGGATCGCGAAGATGCGTCGGTAGCGCGCCGCGTCGTCGTCGGACAACACGCGCGGCAGCGTCACCTGATGCTCGATGTCGCCGCCGCCCGGCGGCACCGCGGCGACGCGCACCTCATCGGACGCGGCGCGAGCGGCGGCAACCGGAAGGCTGCCCGCAACCCCGACTAAAAAAACCCACAGCGCCTGTCGGCACAGGCGGCGGGCAAAGGCTGAGCCACCCTGCATGGACCCCGATCGTGCTGATCCGCCGCGCCGATGATAGGCGAACGACCCCACCGCGGCAAGACGGGCGAGGGTCGGGTCGTGTCTCAGTTTGAAATTCTGTCGGTACAGCGCCCGGAACGTCGGTTGTTTAGCGGATCATTTCTGCTTTGCGCTGGGCGGCAGAACTTGGCGCACGGTCATCGGTACAGCCGCTCCTGGACCCACAAGCGATATACGATTGCCGGCCAGTCACCGGGCCGCTGGATGCCAGGCGCTAAGCCAATGGTGGCACCGCTTGGTCTCTAACGCCGTTGGGGCCGAGGAAGATCCGTCAGGGGGGCCAGTATGCAGCGACGAAATCGCCCGCAACGTGATCCACGCCAGCGAAACTCGGATGGCCGACTATTGAAAATTCATCGAACCTGAACGACACTTGACGCCTCGGGGAGCCCCCGCCAAGAAACTGTCGTGAGGTGATGGCATGACCACACGAAGGGACTACAGCCTCACAGGACCGGAAACCAAGCGCGCTTGGGAGCGTGGGCTGGTTTCGGCCGAATGGTACAAACGCCCGGTGCCGCGCGAGCGGATGAAGGAGCTGATGCAGCGCAGCAACTTTCCGGCGCTCTGGCATCTTCTGTTGTGGTTCGCGCTCATCATCCTGTTCGGCGTCGTGGCGTTCCTGTCCTGGGGCACCTGGTGGGCGGTGCCCGCCTTCATAGCCTACAGCACGATCCTCACCGGCTCGTCAGACCCACGCTGGCATGAGTGCGGCCACGGCACAGCGTTCAAGACCCAGTGGGTCAACAACGTCGTTTATAATTTTGCGTCGTTCTTCCTGCTGCGCGAGCCGACCGTCTGGCGCTGGAGCCACGCGCGCCACCATACCGACACCATCATCGTCGGCCGCGACCCGGAGATCATCACGCCCCGGCCGCCAGACTTTCTCAACTTGTTCCTGACGTTGTTCAACCTTCCGGGCGGCGTCAAAACGGTACGCCATGTGTTCATTCACGCGCTGGGCAAGAAGACCTTCCCCGAGGAGGACTTCGTCCCAGAGTCGCAGTGGCCGAGGGTATTTCTTGCGGCGCGCGTGTGGATTGCGATTTGGCTTGCCGTCATCGTCCTGGCAATCGCCATCGGCTCCATTCTGCCGATCCTCTATGTCCTCATGCCGCCGTTCCTGGGCCATTGGCTGGTCCTGTTCTTTGGTGCCACCCAACACCTCGGGCTTGCCGACGACGTACTCGATCATCGCCTCAACAGCCGCACCATCTACATGAACCCGGTGTTTCGGTTCCTTTACCTGAACATGAACTATCACCTCGAACACCACATGTTCCCGATGGTCCCCTATCACGCGCTGCCAGCCCTGCATGAAGAGGTCAAATCTGATTGCCCGGCGCCCTACCCGAGCATGTGGGCGGCCTATAAGGAGCTTATCCCCGCGCTCTTACGGCAGCTCCGGGAGCCAGAATGGTGGGTTGTCAGGGATCTCCCCACGGCCCGCCGGGCCGGCGGCGAACCTTCCCCCGCCGCTTAGCGTTCTGACGGACCGCCAATGACGCAGGCGGCAACAGTGGCACACGACCCGGATCAGCAACAAACCCTTCCGTTGATGATTCCCGCTTTTGATGCAGTGGACGGCTCCCACCCGAAGGCATCTAAGTGCCAAAATGGTGGTTTACATGAACCACAGGGAAATAGGCGCCGCCCATGAACGAAGTTATCACGATCGGTGTTGATCTTGCGAAGAACGTTTTCCAGGTCCACGGCGTCGATACGGCGGGAGAGACCGTGATTCGCCGTCAGCTTCGGCGGCGATCGACAGCCGTGGCGGGCTGCTCGATGACATCGTGCCCGGCGTCGGCCTGGCGGCGCGGTCATTCGCCATTGCCGAGGCGCTCGACCACCCGGTCTACGACTGCTGCTATCTCGCGCTCGCGGAACTTCGGCAAACGAAACTCGTGACCGCCGACAAGCGGTTGCTCGACCGGCTCGTCGAAACATCGTGGGCGCAGCGCGCGGCCAGCGTTTACGACCGCGAGAGCATCGTCTGAGGGTTGGGGATCGGCTTTCGCTTGCCGTTTCAACCCTGGCCGTCCTCCGCTAACCGCGCCTTGATGGCGAGGAGGTCGCGCCACGCCTCGCGCTTCTGCATCGGCTGGCGCAGGAGATAAGCCGAGTGGAAGATCGCGACCGTCGGGATCGGCGCGTCGAGCCCCGGGCTCGAATAGTCGTGCCAGGTTCCGCGCAAGCGCGTGATGCCCTCGCTGCGCTCCAAGAGCGCCTTGGCCGAGATGCCGCCCACCGGCACCAACACCGCAGGCCGGACGAGCTCGATCAGGCGGCGGGCGAAGGGCAGGCAGGTCGTGACCTCGTCGGCGGTCGGGGAACGATTGCCGGGGGGGCGCCAGAACAGGATGTTGGTGATCAGGACCGATTCGCGGTCGAGCCCGATCGCCGCGAGCATGCGGTCGAGCAAGCGGCCGGCGGGACCGACGAAGGGCAGGCCCCGGCGGTCCTCCTCGGCGCCCGGCGCCTCGCCGATGACCATGACCCGCGCCTTCGGGTTGCCGTCGGCAAAAACCAGGTTCATGGCGTGCTGCTTGAAGGCGCAGCCCTCGAAAGCGTCAAGCGCCGCCTTGAGCTCCTCCAGGTTGCCGGCCGCGCGGGCCAGGTCGCGCGCGGAGCTGAGCGCCGCCTCGGTCGAGGCCAGGGACGCGCCAGGCGCCGGTTTGACCACTGGGTGCGGGGCCGGTTCGGCCGCCGGCCGCGGGGCCGGTTCGGCCGCCGGCC
>JACZUY010000109.1 GCA_022572945.1 Pseudomonadota bacterium | reverse complement strand
GCGGTGAAGGTGATCGCGCCCGAGCTTTCGAGCGAGATCGAGAACTGCTCGTCGTCGTTGTAGTTGCCCGAGCGCTGGTAGCTGGTGATCAGGAACGCGCCCTGCCACTTATCACCGTTGCCCGAGACGATCTGGTAGTTGTTGATCGAGTTGGCGGCGGCTTGTGAGCGCACGGTCTCCTCGGCGGCCGAATCGGTGAACACGCCGTTGGCCGAGAGCGACATCGACTGGACTCCGGCGCCGGCGAGAAGCTCGCGCATGCCCGCCGAGTCCTTGTTGGTCACGTCAACTGTCTGGTTGTTGATCTGGAAGTTCGTCGCGCGCATGCCGCCGACGGTGGTGAAGGTCTCGGGCCCGCCGCCGTCGCCGGCCTTCAACAGGAACAGGGAACCTTTCTGTGCAGTCATTGCTTGCTACTCCTTGTGCATGAAAAAGGCGGCCGAGGCCGCCGGGGTGAAAACCAAGGGTGGTCTGAGCCTACGCGGTCTACGCTTGGTGCGTCACCGCACGGAATTGGGTGATGCCGCGGTCGGTAGGGCCCGTCGGCGTCGAGCATGCTCCGTGATTGCTCGAAGCGGATTCTGCCGAGCACGTGGCCCGCGGCCGCAAGACCTGCGCCGTGCCGGATGCGCTTGATCCCGGCAATTGCAATCCTCAACCCTTGCGCGCGGCGCATCGAGCGCGATAATGGGATCAACCAGATGTATCAGGCACAACGGATTGTCCCATGCGGCGAAAACTGACCCTCCTGATCACGACCGTCGTCGTCGCGCTTTGCCTCGGGCACAGCGCCCCGGCCTGGTCGGCGGAAGCCGCCCCCTACCCGGTCTGGTGGTCGCCTGAGCTCGGGCTCGAGAGCCTCGATCTCATCGACTCCAAGCTCCAGGAAGATTTCCCCCGAGGGCAGCAATTTCACCTCATGAAGGACGAACTGAAAGGCACCAAGACCGACACGCTCCTCGACCAGGCCCACCCCGAGTACGGTTACATTTACGACTACGAGCGGGTCAACATTGAGGAGCGCTGGATCGAGGATTGTCGCTCGCTTTTCGAGTGGACCGGCAAGGGCTTCGACGTCGATCAGGATGACCGCTATTGGGTCCACGCACACAATATGCGCGCGATCTATTCCGCCCGATGCTACGCGCTGTCGGCGCTCAAGCAAGCCAAGCCGGCGAATACAAGCTACGTTCGCGACTTCGTCTTCGACCAGGACGCCATGAGCTACATCCCGCCGATGATCGGCATGGGCTGGAGTTGCAGGGGCCTTCACGAGTTCCTCGAGGCCAATCGGCATGGCGTTTCATGGAGCGATTTTTTGTCTGAATTCTTCGGCGACAAGCTTCCCGTCTACGATCGTACGGTGGTTGATGAAACAACCTTTTTGGTCGAAGAGATATTGGGAAGAAGCCCTTCGTATTCCGGATGGGTCGATCATGAATTCCGAACCGAGATTTACGGCCGGGGGGATATCAACGGCGACGGTCTTGACGACCTTCTCATCAGATGGCAGGAGAGGAATTTGGCGGGGAACGGCGATCTATTCACTCGCTTCACTGCACTTTACGTCGCGACGCGCTACGAGCGCGATGGCGTGCTCCGCGTCGTGGATTTTTTCGGCCCATTGCCGAAAAACTCGGTAGGCAGATGCGTTGCGCGAAAGTACATCGTCGAATCGGGCCGATCCCAGTGAACACTCGCGCCGAGCTCATATCTGGTTCTTGCGGTCACCGGCACTTTGTGAGTGAACAATCATGGGGCCTCTGGTCCACGTCACTGCTATCTCCGTCCGGCGGTCCAACGCGCGGCGTCGGGGCTAGCCAGGAATCATCGACAGCCGTTTGGGCGGGCAATCGGGATTAAGGAAGAAGGGCTCGTCCTTGATCGCGTCCAGGAACCATCCGCGGACAACCTCGTTGCGTCGCTCCATGGTCTCGTTATGCTTGCCATTTATTTCTTCCAAGCGGTGAGATTCCTCGGCCACCTTGATCCAGTTTCGGAACTCCAGAGCCTTTTGAAAAACCGGGAAACCCCCACAGAAATTATCCCGACCTATATTGTAGATGAGATCGAGCATGCCGAGTTGAGCCGAAGCAGGGTAAGTCTCAAAGTCGGGAAACTCGCAGTTTAGCTCGTGGATGAATTGTTTGACATCGTTCCTGAAGATGTCTCCGATCACCACGGGATCGAGATCGATATGGGTAACATCCTTGAACGCCTCTAACGATCCGTTTGTGATGCCGGAGTTCAAGACCTTGAGGTATGCGTTTCTCTTGTGCATCGCATCGACTTTGCCTTTCCTTTGTGTTTTCATCGACTCGCCATTCGTCTCCCGGTGGTGGAATTTCAACTTCGCCGCCGCCTCTGCGTCGGGAATGAGATGGCCGATGCCGACGGTCACATTTCCTTTGACGTCGAGGTACATATGCTGGGCGAACCCCTCGAAGTCGATAGCGTGTTTCTTGAACGCGTTGCGGTCGTATCTGATCGCCCTTCGGAACTGATTCGGTTCCGGGCGCGTGGTCGGCTTGCCGTCGTCGGACAGGATAATGCAGCCGGTGGCGCGCTCGACCAGGATCGCGCGGTGCCCCGCCGGAATTGTCAGACCGAGTATCGATCCCGTCTCTGGCAAATTCGCCCAGCCGGCGCGTTTCATGCTCAGCAATCTCTCCAATTTCTGCGACTGCATTTCCATAACATTCCACCTTTTCACGAGTTGTTCAAAACCGGATGACGACGCGCCGTCGCTCGCGATACGGCGCACCTGCTGCAATGCTCACGATCACGCCGCCTGCCCTCTGGTCGCTCTCTCTCACGCCTGATTGGTCAGGGCGTATTGCGCGATGCCGTGGTACGTGGCGCCGTCTTTGCCGGTGATCGTTTGCGAGAACCCGTGCCGCAGCCAAACCAGGACATGGCCGGGCACCGTCAGGTCCGCGTCGTGCAGGATGCGGTGGATTTCGGCCATGATCTGCTTCACTTCCTTGTGGCCGCGCTGGCGGCTCCAGACGTGCATGACGAGCGTCGTCTCGATTCCGCTGACGCCGGCGGCGCCCCAAGCGCGCGCCGTCGACTCACCGATCGTGACGTAAGGGAACGCCGCCTCTTGCGGGACGTGGTCGTGGACGCCGGTGATCAGCGCCATGAGCGTCGAATCGCCGGTGAGCGCGCCATAGATGGCTTGTTGCAATTCCCACGAGCTGTCAGCGGACATGATTCAAGCTCCCGTATGTTCGCTGGAAATCGGGCTCACGTCGCGACGCCTTCCTCGCACAGGAGCTCGAGCGTACGGTCGCGTTCGCCGGCGTTGATGACGCCGCGGATGTTGAACACGCGGGCGCCGAACTCGAGCCGCATTTTTGCCGTCACGCCGGCGCGGTAGCGGATCGTCACCCGGTGCGTCACCGGGTTCTCGAGCTGCTGGGCGAACAGCCGCTCGCGCGCGGCCAAGGGCTCGATCGCCGCCCACACGGTGGCGACGTCGCTCCATGTGGTGGTGAACCCGCCGCCGCCGTCGGCGGTGTCGGCCGCGCTTTGCAGCGTCACCCGGTGGCGCAGGCGTCCCGCCTTCACCGCCATGGATCTCACAGCCCGAGCACGCGGTAGGGCCGCCACAGCGCGGCGACGCCCAAGGGCAGCTCGGCCGCGGCGCCGTCCGTCACCACCGCCTCGCGGTTCTCGTATTGGTGGCCGACGAGCATGAGAATGCCCTGGCGGATGGCTTGCGGCACCGCGCTCGCGGCGCCGTAGCCGGCGACGAACACGACCTCCACGCCGTTCGCGACCCGCGTCACGCTGGGCCAGGTCTTGCCCGAGCGCAGCACGATGCGTCCCGGCTCGCGGTCGGTATCGACGAAGTAGTCGGCGGCCGGCATCACGCTCGCGGCGTCGGCGTCGTCATAGGCCGTGACCGCGGTCACCGACTGCAGCGGCGGGCGCGGCAATTCGACGGCGTTCGCCGGCTCGGGGATTTCGGCGCCCTCGCGCACGCCGTCCCACCACGGAAGCGGCTTGCCGGGAAAGCGGTCGAGCGAGAGCCGCCAGGTCTGGGTGACCAGCGCGCGGCGGGTGTGCGATTCGGCCGCCTGGCGGGCGCTGGCGATGAGGTCGGTGATGAGGCTGTCGTCGTTGGCGATATCGACGCGCAGGTGCGCCTTGGCCTCGGCGAGCGTCACCGGCTCGGCGGCCGGGGGAGTGACCAACGTCAAACCGTTCATGGTTGCACCGTTTTCAGAATTCGGAAGTCGGGAGTCAGAAGTCAGAAGGTCGGAGCTCGGGGCACGCCCCTTCAGACTGACTTCCGACTTCTGATTACTGTTCCCCGGGTTACGCGACCGGCCGCTGGGCGGCGTTGCCGCGAACGACCACCGCCGCCGCCTCGACGCCGATGGTGGCGCCCGAGACGGTGAGCACGGCGCGCACGTAGCGCTTGGCGCCACGGTAGCCGACCCGCTGGTTGGTGTTGCTCGCGAGGTTGGCGAGCGTGCCCAACAGATCGGCCGCGGCGACCGCCGACCACGTCGAATCGTCGTCCGATTCCTCGACGCTCGGCGTGTGCGTGCCGTCGGTCACGGCGCCGACGATGAACGCCACCACGGCGCTCTCGAAGCCGCGGAGGTCCGCGCTCGATCCGTTGGCGCTGGCGGTGTAGTCGTTCGGCCCCAGCGACGTCTGCACGTCGATGTTGCTCTTCAAGTCACGTGTCGTCATGGCTCATTAGCTCCTTCCTTTACGCCGCCAGCTTTTGCAGCTTGATGGCCTCGAAATTGCTGATTGCGTCGAAGTTCATGTTGTCCTTCTCCAAAGAAAAACCCCGCGAATACGGGGTCTGATTGCGCCTTACGGCGCCCGAATACGACGTTCATGACGCCGCAAAAGGAGTACCACTACATCGTTCGTTTGGCCCGCGTTAGCGCTGCAACAACAGGCCGGTAGCACTCCAAAATTTCCTCCGCCCAGGCCACCATGTCCTCGACACGCTGACCCGTCGGCTGCGCCCTGACCCAGAGTTCCAGGTTCTCTGGCCGGTTATCGGCCCTATTCCCATTGATATGATGGGGCGCTTCGTTTTGGCGCAATGGCCGCCCGATCATGTCCGCCATCACAAGCCTGTGTTCAAATGCTCTCGTGCCGTTGCTCAACTTCGCATGCGGGTCGCCAGGACACCAAACGGTGACGTACCCGTTGGCAAGTGTCTTCTTTTGATATCGGTGTCTGGTCGTTTCCGGCAAATGAGTCGGGTCGCCGTACCGTCGCAACCGATGATAATGACTGTTGCAATAGCCACGATGGCGAGCCTTCTTAATACAGCTGGTGACGTGGCAGCCCTCGGCATTTCGTATTTGAGCCGCGCGTATTTTGTCTGTTTTAATTAATCCGCGACGGCGCAAGGTATTGTAGTGATTGCCGCAAAATCCCCGGGCATGCGGCGTTTTACCGCATCCATGGACACGGCATTCGCCATGTTCGGGCGCATTGGAATATTCGAAGGTACACGGCCGATGCCAACCACGGCCCGGCCCGGGAAACTCATCGAGTCTCCCGGCGCGCTTCATTCTGAGGTAGTGCTTCTCGCACATCCCTCTCTTCTTCGCCGGCAATCGGCAATCTGTGGCGACACAATTCATTCAACCATTATACACAAAATGGGTCATGGTTCTAGGACCACAACCCATGAAATTGAAGCCTAAGCGGCTAGCTTTTGCAGCTTGATGGCTTCGAAATTTACCACATCACCACCCACACGTTTCGTAGTATAAAATTTGACGTACGGCTTGGCGGTGAACGGGTCGCGCAGCACGCGAATGCCGATGCGGTCGACGATCTGGTAGCCGCTGCGGAAATCGCCGTAGGCCACCGAAAGCGAGCTCGCCGCCGCCACCGGCATGTCGGTCGCGGCGTGGACCGGCCGGCCGAGGAGGGTTTCCTCGCCGTCGATCTTGAGACCGGGCTCCCACAGGTACTGGTTGTTGGAGTCCTTGAGCTTGCGGATGTCGCGAAGCACCAGGCGATTGACCAGCCACGCGGCGTTCGCGTCGTAGGCCTCCTTCAGCGAATGCTGCAGGTCGATCAGGCCGTCCGCCGCGACCGCGCCGGCCGAGCCCGAGTTGACTTGCTCGATCTCGCCCCAGGCGGCGCCCGCGGCATAGGTGAGGAAGCCCCTGGGCCGCCCCACGCCGGTGCCGTTGACGAACGCGGTCGCCTCCATGCGGGCGAACTTCTCGGCCACCTTGGCGGCGAGCCAGGTCTCGATGTCGATGGTCGAATCATCGATCAGCTTCTGGGTCGCCCGCGGCTCGGCGTAGACCTCGTGCACCGGGATGGCGATCTTCGCCATGTCCGGCGCGTCGGTCTCGGCCCGGGCCTCGGTCTCGGCCACCCAGCCGGCCGCCGGCTCGTCCTTGTCGACGAGCAGCTCGAGGCTGTCGCTCGAGATCGTCTCGACCGCGGCGAGCGCGCGCACCGGGCTGGTCTCGAAGATGGTCTGGACGATGCGCTCCGACATCGCGGGCGTCACCAGATAGCCGGCCTCGGGGTCGGAATCGACCGTGAGCGCCTTGCTCTCGATGCCCGCCAGTCCGGCGGCGTCGCCCCTGCGCAGGTACGCCTTGAACGCCGCCTTGTGCTCGGCCCGGCCGGGGTCGTCGAGCGGACCTCCGGGAACGCCGCGCGCGGGCCGGTTGAGGCTCGCCCGGGTGCGCTCGAGACCGTCGCGCAAGGCGTCGATCTCGCCGTTGAGGCGCCCGACCTTGGCCTCGGTGAGCGCGTCCACCGCGCCCGCGTCGGCCTTCTGCCTGAGCGCCTCGTCGTTGGCGGCCTTGAACTCTTCGAAGGTGGACGCCAGCGCGTCCACCGCCGCCTTCACTTCTCTCATTTGCATGTGCTTGGTTCCTTAATCGTTGGTGAGGATCGTGGCGGCGCGCCTCAGGCTCGCCACCAGCTCATTGAGCTCGCCGCCAGCGTCCCGCTGGGTGAGCGTCTTGAAGCCGCCAGCGGCGATCGCCCTGGCGTCTTGGTGCGAGTAGCCGCCTGCCTCCCGCAGGAAGCGTTCGAACTCGCGAATGGTGTTCGGAGCGGCGCCCTTGACCGCGCTGACGCGCGCCCCGGGGCAGGCCTGGAAGGTGACCAGGCTGATCTCCCACAGCGCGACCTCGACGAGCGTGCGCAGGCCGGTCTCGGGATCGGTCGCCGCCTCGACCGCGGAATAGCCGATCGAGAGGCCGTCGATCGCGCCCGCCTTGAGGAGCGCGTAGGCCTCGGCCCCGCGGCGCACGTCGAGCAGCAGCCTGCCGCGGACGCGCAGGCCCTGGCCGTCCTCGGCGATGCTCTCCCAGGCGCCGATCGGCTCGGCCGAATCGTGCTGCCACAGCATCTTGACGCCGCGGCCACCGTCGTTGCGGGCGAGGGTCTGCGTGAACGCGCCCGGCGCGACGACGTCATCGAAGCCGTCGGCCACGCCGAACAGGCTGGCGTAGCCCTCGAAGGTCCCTTGCGCGTCGAGCGCCTTGAGATCGAAGCGGAAATCGAGATGTTTGCGTTCCATGGTCGCTCCAAAGAAAACGCCCGCGGGATGCGCGGGCGCGTGTATGGGTTCGCCGGAGCATGGGCTCCGGCGTCGCTATGGCTTACGGCTTACGGCTCAGGGCTGCGCGCGCGAAGGCACGCGCCCGGCTCATCACCTGCGCGACAGCCGCGAGAAGACGCCGCCGCGGCGGGCGTCGTTGAAGATCTCGTACTTGGCGCGGTCGACCGCGCGTTTCTCGGTCTCCTGGAGCGCGCGGCGGATGCGCTGCTCGACGCCGGGCTCGGCGCCGCGCGCGTTGATGTTGTAGTTGACGACGACCGTCGTCTCGCCGCCGCCGAAGCCGCCGAGCCGGTCGTTGGGGATGATCTCGCCGCGCGCGGGCGGGACGAACATCTCGGGCCCCGCCTCGCCGACCAGCACCGGCTGGTTCGTCGCCACCGTGCCGCCATGCTCGGCGAAGGCGTGCGTCGAGACC
>JACZUY010000255.1 GCA_022572945.1 Pseudomonadota bacterium | reverse complement strand
GGCCGGGGATCGCGCTCGGCGTGCTCACCGCCGATTGCGCGCCGGTGCTGTTCGCCGATTCTGGCGCGCGCGTCGTCGGCGTCGCCCATGCCGGCTGGCGCGGCGCGCTCGCCGGCGTGCTCGAATCCACGGTCGCGGCGATGGCCGGGCTCGGCGCCCGGCCGGGCGGCACCATCGCCGCGGTGGGGCCGTGCATCGCGCAGGAATCCTACGAGGTCGGCCCCGAGCTCGTCGCCGCCTTCACCGCGGCCGACGCCGCCAACGCCGGCCTGTTCGCTCCTCCCGCGCGTGAAGGCCACGCGATGTTCGACCTCGCGGGCTATATCGTCCGCCGGCTCTCGGCGCTCGGGCTCGCCGAGGTCTCGGTCGTCGCGCACGACACCTGCGCCGACGCGGACCGGTTCTTCAGCTACCGCCGGGCGCGCAAACGCGGCGAGACCGACTACGGCCGCCTGCTGTCGGCGATCGCGCTCGACGGCTAGAGCGGGTCCCACGTTGAGCCGCGCGCCTATCGCGGCCATAATCCCGTCCCTGTACCGATCGCGAGGGGGGATCGCATGGCGCTGCACTTCAGCCGCGAAGAGTTCGCCGGGCGCCAGGCGCGCGTGACCGCGAAGCTGGCGGATGCGGGCCTCGACGGGCTTTTGATGTTCCGTCAGGAGAGCATGTACTACCTCACCGGTTACGACACCTTCGGCTACGTCTTCTTCCAGTGCCTCTATCTCGGCGCCGACGGAGCGATGACGCTGCTCACCCGCTCGCCCGATCTCAGGCAGGCGCGGCACACCTCGATCATCGACGACATCCGCATCTGGGTCGACCGCGACGGCGCGAACCCGGCGGTCGAGCTGCGCGCGGTGCTCGACGGGCGCGGCTGCAAGGGCAAGCGGCTGGGGGTCGAGCTCGAGGCCTACGGCCTCACCGGGCGGAACTGGGGGCGGGTGGCGGTGGCGCTCGACGGGTTCTGCACGCTCGAGGACGCGTCCGAGATCGTTAGCCGGCTGCGCGTCGTCAAGAGCCCGGCCGAGCTCGCCTTCGCGCGGCGCGCCGCCGAGCTCGCCGACGACGCCCTCGATGAGGCCAACCGGCTCGCCGTGCCGGGCGCGTTCGAGGGCGACATCCTGGCCGCCATGCAGGGCGCGATCTTCAAGGGCGGGGGCGATTATCCCGCGAACGAGTTCATCATCGGCTCGGGCCACGACGCGCTGTTGTGCCGCTACTTCTCGGGCCGGCGGCGGCTCGAGGCCGAGGACCAGTTCATGCTCGAGTTCGCCGGCGCCTATCGCCATTACCACGCCGCGCTGATGCGCACCATCATCACCGGCAAGGCGAGCGAGCGTCAGCGCGAGATGCACGCGATCTGCTGCGACGCGCTCGCCGCGTGCCGGGACGCGCTCACGCCCGGCCGGCCGATCGGCGAGGTGTTCGACGCCTATGCGCGCACCTGCGACGCGGCCGGTTGCCGGGAGCACCGCCTCAACGCCTGCGGCTACAGCATGGGCGCGACGTTCTCGCCCAACTGGATGGACTGGCCGATGTTCTACACCGGCAATCCGGTGGTCGCCGAAGCGGACATGGTGTTCTTTCTCCACCCGCTGTTGACGGACAGCGACCGCGGCCTCGGCATGGCGGTCGGCGAGACCGTGCGGGTGACCGAATCGGGCTGCGAGCGGCTGTCGCGCGCGCCGCTCGACCTGGTGATCAACTAGGCGCCGATGCCGCATCTCATCATCTTCGTCGTCGTCCTCATGCTCGGTCTGATGGTGACCTGTGTGCTCTAGCCGCCTTCTCGCCACCGTGCTTGTCGCCGCCGCGCTCGCCG
This sequence comes from Pseudomonadota bacterium, assembly GCA_022572945.1. GTDB lineage: Bacteria > Pseudomonadota > Alphaproteobacteria > JAAXGF01 > JAAXGF01 > JACZUY01. The sequence goes on along the minus strand of JACZUY010000255.1, from coordinate 188 downwards.
CCTGCGGCCAGCTCCCGCGTCCGTTTCAGCCCGACCTGAAGGTCCCCTGGGCCGACGCCCCGGGGCTCGCCGACGGCGCCGGCGTGGTGGTCGAGGCGGGAGGCTGCGCAATGGGACCGAAATTCGCCGAATCGGTCGCCGCCGCGTTGCGCGCGCGCGACGTGCCCGCGGCCGCCGAGGGCGGCAAC
>JACZUY010000254.1 GCA_022572945.1 Pseudomonadota bacterium | reverse complement strand
GACGACATGCTGACGCGGTTGCGGCTGAGGCAGGCGTTCGGGAGGCTGGTGCGCCGGGCCGACGACCGCGGCGTCTTCGTGCTCCTCGATGCGGCGCTGCCGTCGCGGCTGTCGGGCGCGTTTCCCGGCGGCGCCGCGCCGCGCCGCACGGGGCTCGCCGAGGCCGTGGCCGAGACGCGCGCGTTCCTCGCCGACTGATACCAGCGGTCACTATGATTGACTCATGGTGACCGCTGGCAAGCGCGCCAGCCTTGATCGCAATAATTTGGGCGCCGCCGCCAATGCGGCCAAGTTTTGGTCGATAGAAGATTTGGGCTGCGTGCCGAATGAACGCCCATCGGTCGTTCTTGATGACCGATGGTATGAGCGCGCGCGGCGAAGTCGATCGACCACGGCGGGGTGTACAAATCGGATCGCGCTTCCTAGATTATGGGTGCCAGACACCGGGTTCCCCCGGCGCGTCCCTCCCCTTCACGGCTTTCGAGGCCCCGATGGCCACACACCACACCGCGCTCGTCTACACCATGGTCCTGGTCTCCGCCGCCGACGGCGAAATGAGCGACCCCGAGCTGGCGGCGATCGGCGAGATCGTCCGCACGCTCCCGGTGTTCAAGGATTACGACACGGATCACCTTCCCGAGACGGCGGCCGACTGCGCCGAGCTGTTGGGGGAGGACGACGGCCTCGAGACGGTTCTCGGCCTGATCGCCGAATGGCTTCCCGCGAAGCTGCGCGAGACGTCGTACCACCTCGCGTGCGAAGTCGCCGCGGCCGACCTCTCGGCGGACCAGGAAGAGCTCAGGCTGCTCGAGATGTTGCGCGACCAACTCGACATCGACCGGCTCGCGGCGGCGGCGATCGAGCGCGGCTCGCGCGCGCGCCACGCCACGCTGTGAACCCGGCGCCGGGCGAGCCGGGGGCGGCGCGGCGATGAGCGAGACGACGCCCGGCGCGGCGCTCGTCACCGGCGCGGCGCTGAGGATTGGCCGGGCGATCGCGCTCGATCTCAGCCGACACGGCTGGGCGGTCGCGGTGCATTACCACGGCTCGGCCGAGGCGGCCGGCGACGTGGTCGACGCGATCACCGCGCGGGGCGGCCGCGCCGAGGCCTTCGCCGCCGACCTCGCCGACGAAGCCGAGACGGAAGCGCTGGTGCCCCGCTGCGCCGGCGCGCTCGGCCCCCTCACCTGCCTGGTCAACAACGCCTCGGTGTTCGAGAACGACCGCCTGGCGACCGCCACGCGCGAATCGTGGGACGCCCACCTCGACGTCAACCTGCGCGCGCCGGTGGTGCTGATTCACGGGTTCGTCGAGCAGTTGCCGAACGACGCGGCCGGCAACGTCATCAACCTCCTCGACCAGCAGGTCTGGAACCTGGGGGCCGAATTCTTTTCCTACACGGTGAGCAAGGCGGGCCTGTGGACGCTGACCCGGTCATTGGCGCTGGCGCTGGCGCCGCGGGTGCGCGTCAACGCCATCGGCCCGGGGCCGACGCTTCCCAGCAAGCGCCAGACCGACGCGCAGTTCGCCGCCCATTGCGCCCGCCTGCCGCTCGGCCGCGGGACCACGCCCGAGGAAATTTGCCGCGCGGTGCGGTTTGTCCTTGCGGCGCCGGCCATGACCGGGCAAATGATAGCCCTCGATGGCGGCGAGCACCTCGGTGATGCGCCGCCGAAGACGGACCAGGCGGGTGCGTGAGCCCCGTCTCCGCTTGTCCTCGAAGCGCGGCGGCAAACCATGTCCCAGGCCACGCCCCTGAGGCCCGCTCCCCTCGCCGACGGGGGCGCGCGTGGGCGCAGGATATTCATCCACGACCTGACGCTCGACTGCCGGATCGGCGTCCATCGCCACGAGCAGGACGCGGGCCAGCGGGTGCGCATCAACATCGAGCTCGCCGTGCGCGACGACGGGCCGATCGACGACAAGATTGCCAATGTCGTCTCCTACGACGACATCGTCGCCGGGGTGAAGGCGATCATCGCCCGCGGCCACGTCAACCTGGTCGAGACGCT
>JACZUY010000253.1 GCA_022572945.1 Pseudomonadota bacterium | reverse complement strand
GGCGAAGGCGTGATAGGGCGGTTTGCTCAGCAACAGCGCAATCCCCGGCGGCGCCCGATCCGCCGTGTCGGGATGCACGACGCAGGCGCCGGCCTGGGTCTTCATGAACGCTTCGAGATAACGCTTGTTGTCGAGAAAGCTGATGGTGTCGCTCTTCGCGGCGTCGAGCGGCGCGACGTCCGCGATTCGCCGCGTCCCGTCGGCGCCCGCCGCAAGCGCCGCTTCGGCCAGATCGGCCAGCTCGTCCACGCGGAACGGCCCCTTCGCTGAATAGAATCTGGGATCAGACATCGCTCAATCTTGCGCCACCGGCGCCTCGACCTGCGGCAGTTTCTCGTTCAGGCGTTTCAACACTTCCTCGGTAATGTCGAGGGCCGATTTGACAAGGACGATCTGGCCCTGCTGCGCGATGACGAGGCCGATGCCGCGTTCCCGGGCGATCTCGGCAACGATTTTCGTGATCGCCCGGTGCACCTGCCGCCGTCCGTCGGCGCGCACCTGATCAAGCTCGCGCATGCGCGTCTGCGCCTCGCGCTGCACCTCGACGAACCGCACCTCGAACTCGCGCCGCTTCTCGGCGAACGCCTCGGCGGGTAACTTCGTGCGCTGCCGCGCCAGCTCCTGGTCGGCGGCGCGAAGCTCTTTCTCCCGCTCGGATATCTGCTCGCGAAAGAGCTGCCGCTGGCGTTCGATCTGGTTCGTGAAGTCGACGGCCGCCTTCGCCTTTCGCAACAGCCGCTGAATATCGATGACCGCGATGTCGGGCCCCGTCTCGCTTTGCGCCGCGGCTCCGCCGAGCGGCGCGGCCGCGACCGCCGTGGCGAACGCAAGAGCGAGAAACACGCGGCGGATGCGTGTTTTCACCAGTCAGAACCTTGTTCCAAAGCTGAAACGAATGGCTTCCTCTTTGTCGAAATCCTCCTTCACGACCGGAAACCCGAAGTCTACGAGGATCGGTCCGATCGGTGAAACGTAGGATACGCCAAAGCCGATGGTGACGCGGGGCGACGCCTCGTCGAGAATCTCGGCGCCTTCGTCATCGAGGTTGGTCAGCGTCCCGATGTCGGTAAATACCCGGCCGCGAATGTTGAATTCGCTCGGCAGGCCAAGCGGAAAACTGAGTTCCGACGTCCCGGTCAAGTAAAGGTTGCCCCCGAGCGCGTCGTCGGTGTTGCGGTCGCGCGGGCCGATACCGGCGGTGTCGAAACCACGCAACGTCGAGCCGCCGATGAAGAACCGTTCGTTGATTTGCACGTCTTCCCCGGCGAAACCGAAGATGTGGCCCACGGTGGCGGACACCGACGCCACCCAGTCGTCGGTCACCGGGTAGAAATAGGCGCCCGTGACCTGATTGCGCAGGTAGCGGGCGTCGCCTCCCAGACCGGCGAGGTCCTGATCGAGGCGCAGGAAATAGCCCTCGGTGGGATTGAGTCGCGAATCACGCGTGTCGTACGTCAACACCTGGCCGATCGCCGAGGTCAGCCGCGAGCCTTCCTGGTCACGAATAAAACGTGACGCGCTGGCGGCCACGTTCTCGATCCTGTCGCGCCGCACGGTGTATTTGATCTGCTGCCTCAACCGGTCGGCGATGGGGTAGCCGGCGCGCAACGTGCCGCCGATCGAATCCTCGTCGAACGTCCCCTGGTTGGTGATGTCGCGGTCGCGGCGGAACAGGTCGAACCCGGCGGCGAGATCCCGGTCGAGGAAATAGGGTTCGGTGAAGCTGAGGTCGAGCTCCTGCCGGCGCGCCGAGACGGCGAACCCGACTCGCAGGTTCTGCCCGCGGCCAAGCAGGTTGCGCTCGCGAATCGAGATGTCGGCGAGCAGGCCGTCGACCGTGGAAATGCCCGCGCCGATGGTGAGCTCGCCCGTCGACTGCTCGGAGACCTCGACATTGACGATCGCCTTGTCGCGGCTCGATCCCTGGACGCGGTCGATGTCGACCTTGTCGAAGAAGCCGAGGTTGCGGATGCGCTGCCGCGAGCGGCGCAGCTTGGCGGCGATGAAGGCGTCGCCTTCGACCA
>JACZUY010000108.1 GCA_022572945.1 Pseudomonadota bacterium | reverse complement strand
CGGTGTTCGCGCTCGCGCGCTGGCGCAACGACAACCTGCCGCGCGGCGCGAACGGCGCGCGCGCGCGGGTGATTCCGGAGTCGATCATCACCAAGCCGCCGTCGGCCGAGCTGCGCCCGGACCAGACCGACCAGGACACGCTGCCGCCCTACGAGGCGCTCGACGATATCCTCGAATGCCTGGTCGAGCGCGAGCAGGGCATCGACGAGATCGTCGGCCACGACCGCGAGCTGGTGCGACGGGTCTCGCGCATGCTGGATTTGGCCGAGTACAAGCGCCGCCAGGCGCCGCCGGGGGTGAAGATCACCAGACGCGCCTTCGGCCGCGACCGCCGCTACCCGATCACCAACCGCTTCCGCTACCGCGCATGAGCGCCCGCTCCGCACCCGCCGGCCGCGGGGTTGGACGTGAATCGCAGAATCTGATACCCCTTGTCGGCCGCGCGCGGCCGTGTGATTCACTCATGCCCGTCGAAAGAGGCATCGGCCGAATAAGCGTTGCATAACCGCCGATTGGCATCGCCGTGAACCCGAACGACGACATTATCAAGCGGCTGGCTGCCCGCAAAAACGAGCTTCGGGAATTCCACGTTCGCTCGCTGGCGATTTTCGGCTCGACGGTGCGGGGAGATGCTGGGGCGGATAGCGACGTGGATTTGCTCGTCGATTTTAATCGCCCGGTCGATCTGATTGCATTTTGCGAACTCGAGGACTTCTTGGCGGGCGTCGTCGGTCGAAAGGTCGATCTGGTTCCCCGGGACAGCGTGAAGCCGCTTCTGCGCAACCGAATTTTCGCCGAGGCAGTACGTGTGCTCTGAAGGTGCGCGGCAGCGCCTCCGGGACATGCTCAACGCGATCGGTCGGATTCGTGAGTATGTCCTCGGAGATGGATTTCGAGGCGTTTTGCGAAGACCCGAAAACGGTGGACGCGGTGGTTCGCAACCTGGAGATCATCGGCGAGGCGTCGAAACGCGTGCCGCAGCACCTGACAAGACACTATAAAGATGCGGATTGGTCACGGATTGGCGACATGCGGAACAAGTTGATACATGACTACGCGCAAACCAACGAGCGATTGGTTTGGGAGACGATCAAGACGCGGCTGGATCCGCTAGAGGATGCGCTGGAAAATATGGCGGCGGAGCTCGCCTCGGCACAATCCGGCAAATAGAAACAGGCTCATGTATTATCGGTGGCGCCCGGCGGACTCTTCGTGTTCGCGGTTGAGCGACGTTCGTTCACGAGCGTGAGATCGTTTATGGGGCTCGTCCTTTACAACACCAAGGCGCGCGAGAAGCAAGAGCTCGTGCCGCGCGAGCCCGGCCGGGTCGGCATGTACGTCTGCGGCCCCACGGTCTACGACCGGGCGCACATCGGCAACGCGCGGCCGGTGGTCGTGTTCGACGTGCTCTACCGGCTGCTCGGGCACGTCTATGGCGCTGGCAACGTCACCTATGTGCGCAACATCACCGACATCGACGACAAGATCATCAAGGCGGCCGAAGAGAGCGGCGAGCCGATCGCGGAAGTGACCGGGCGCTTCACCAGGGCGTTCCACGACGACATGGCGCCGCTCGGGACGTTGCCGCCCACCCACGAGCCGCGCGCCACTCGGTTCGTGCCGCAGATGATCGAGATGGTCGAGGCGCTGCTGACGCGCGGCCACGCCTACGAGGCCGAGGGGCACGTGCTGTTCGAAGTGGCGACGATGGAGGATTACGGCGCGCTCTCGCGCCGCAACCTCGACGACATGATCGCCGGCGCCCGCGTCGAGGTCGCGCCGTACAAGAAGGACCCCGCCGACTTCGTGCTGTGGAAGCCCTCGACCCCCGAGCTTCCGGGCTGGGACAGCCCCTGGGGCCGCGGCCGGCCGGGCTGGCACCTCGAATGCTCGGTGATGAGCGAGCACCACCTGGGCGCCACCTTCGACATCCACGGCGGCGGCCAGGATTTGATCTTTCCCCATCACGAGAACGAACGCGCGCAAAGCCTCTGCGCCCACCCCGGCGAGGGCTTCGCGCGCTACTGGGTGCACAACGCCTTCGTCATCGTCGAGGGCGAGAAGATGTCGAAGTCGCTGGGCAACTTCTTCACCGTTCGGGAGCTGCTCGATATGGGCTGGCGCGGCGAGGTCATCCGCCTGGCCCTGCTGACGGTCCATTACAGAAAGCGACTCGACTTCACCGAGGCGCTGCTCGGGCAATGCAAGACCCGGCTCGACCGCTGGTACCGGGCGATCGAGGCGTGCGGCGACGCGGACCCGGTTTCCCCCGCGTCGAATGCGCCGGGAACCGATCGCTTTCTCCAAGCGTTGCTCGATGATTTGAACACCCCCCGCGCGATCGCGGAACTCAACGATCAGGCCGACTTGGCCTTCCGGTCACCCGAGCCAGGTGACGCTAAAGGGGCGGAGATCGACGTCGGGGAAATCAAAGGCCGACTGCTGTTCATGGGTGCGCTTCTCGGGATTTTGCAGCAGGATGCGGAAACTTGGTTCAAGGGCGAGCCGGATACGGTCGGCGTCGGCGAGATCGAGCGGCTGATCGAGGCCCGCGACGCCGCGCGCGAGGCGCGCGACTTCGCCGCCGCCGACCGTATCCGCGACGAGCTCTCGGCCAACGGCGTTATCCTGGAGGATGGCCCGGAGGGCACGCGCTGGAAGCGTGCCGGGTGAGGACGGACACGATGGCTGGCGAGCGCATCTATCTATTCGACACCACGCTGCGCGACGGCGCGCAGACGCAAGGCGTCGATTTCAGCGTCACCGACAAGGCGACGATCGCCGCGGAGCTCGACAAGCTCGGCATCGACTATATCGAGGGCGGCTGGCCCGGCGCCAACCCCACCGACGACGCCTTCTTCGGCGATCCGCCCAGGCTCGAGCGCGCGCGCTTCACCGCCTTCGGCATGACCCGGCGGCCGGGCCGCAGCGCCGCCAACGACCCCGGCCTCGCGGCGCTCGCGGGCTGCAGCGCCGAGGCGGTATGCATGGTCGGCAAGGCGTCGGACTTTCACGTCGACGTGGCGCTGGGAATATCGAACGAAGAGAACCTGGCGATGATCGCCGACAGCGTCGCCCACCTTTGCGCCAAGGGCAAGGAGGTGCTGTTCGACGCCGAGCACTTCTTCGACGGTTACAAGTCGGACCCGGCCTACGCGCTCGCCTGCGCGATGGCGGCGTATCATGCCGGCGCGCGCTGGGTCGTCCTGTGCGACACCAACGGCGGCGTGCTTCCCGACGAGGTCGAGCGCGTCGTCACCGAGGTCGCGGCGCACATCCCCGGCGACCGGCTCGGCATCCACTGCCACAACGACACCGAGAACGCGGTCGCCAACAGCCTCGCCGCGGTGCGCGCCGGCGCGCGCATGGTGCAGGGCACGATCAACGGCCTCGGCGAGCGTTGCGGCAACGCCAACCTGGTGTCGCTGATCCCGACGCTGACGCTCAAGATGGGCTTCGACACCGGCATCGCGCGCGACGACCTGCACAAGCTGACGCATTGCTCGCGCCTCTTGGACGGGATTCTCAACCGCGCCCCCGACCGGCACGCGGCTTACGTCGGCGACGCCGCGTTCGCGCACAAGGCCGGGTTGCACGTCTCGGCGGTGCAGAAGGACCCGAGCTGCTACGAGCATATCGACCCCGCGCTCGTCGGCAACCAGCGGCACATCATCGTCTCGGACCAGTCGGGGCGGGCGAACCTGGTGGCGCGGCTGGGCGAGGCGGGCTTCGACATCGGCGCCGACCACCCCAAGCTGTCCGAGATTCTGGAGCAGGTGAAGGCGCGCGAGTACGACGGCTACGCCTACGACGGCGCCGAGGCGAGCTTCGAGCTGATGGTGCGCCGGGCGCTCGGCGAGGTTCCCGAGTTCTTCCTCGTCGACAGCTACCGGGTCAACGTCGAGCGCCGCTACAACGCCGTCGGCAAGCTGATCACCGTGGCCGAAGCGACGGTCAAGGTGGTCGTCGATGGCGAGCGCCTGATGTCGGTGGCCGAGGGCAACGGACCCGTCGATGCGCTCAACGCCGCCTTGCGCAAGGACCTCGGCAAGTACTCGGCCTATCTCGCCGACTTGCGGCTGGTCGACTACAAGGTGCGCATCCTCACGCCCAACGAGGGCACCGGCGCGGTCACCCGGGTGATGATCGAAAGCGGCGACGGTTCGGGCGCCCGCTGGGGCACCGTCGGCGTCTCGCCCAACATCATCGACGCCTCGTTCCAGGCGCTTCTCGACTCGATCGTCCACAAGCTCGTGCGCGACGGCGCGACGACCTGAGGGCGGCGATGGCGGGCACAGATCGAACCCGCGACGCAATCCTCGGCGGCCCGGCGATCGTGCTCGTCCGCCCGCAGCTGGGCGAGAACATCGGCGCCGCCGCGCGCGCCATGCTCAACTTCGGGCTCACCGACCTGCGCCTCGTCGCGCCCCGCGACGGCTGGCCCAACATCAAGGCGGTCAACGCCGCGGCGGGCGCGATCGAGGTGCTCGACCGCGTGCGCCTGTTCGACACCGCGGCGCAAGCGATCGCCGACTTGCGCCATGTCTACGCCGCCACGGCGCGACCGCGCGACATGCTCAAGCCCGTGGTTGCGCCGCGCAAGGCGGCGGCCGACATGCGCCGCCGGACGGGAGCGGGCGAGGCCTGCGGCGTCCTGTTCGGGCCCGAGCGCACCGGCCTCGACAACGACGACGTGGCGCTCGCCGATGCCGTGCTCGCGGTGCCGATCAACCCCGCCTACGCCTCGCTCAACCTCGCGCAAGCGGTGCTGCTCGTCGGCTACGAGTGGTTCCAGGCCGGCGCGGAGACGCCCGGGGAAGCGATGCCTGAATCGCGCAGCCCGCCGGCGACCCACGGCGATCTCGAGAACTTCTTCGACCACCTCGAGCGCGAGCTCGTGGCTTGCGGATTCCTGCGCAACAAGGAGATGCGCCCGGTGGTGGTGCGCAACATCCGCAACATGTTCCTGCGCGCCGGCCTGTTCGAGCACGAGGTCGACACCCTCCACGGCATCGTCACCGAGCTCGCGAAAGGGCGGGGCGAAGAGAGTCCAAAGGCGAAAGACTAAACTCAGGAACGGGGCATTCGAGTAATGGCATACATCCACGCGCTTCGTTTTAGCTGGCTCACGTCGCTGTACGACCCGGTGGTTCGATGGACCACCCGTGAAGCCACGTTCAAGCGGCGGCTGGTCGCCGAAGCCACGGTCGAGAACGGTCAGCGGATTCTCGATCTGGGATGCGGAACCGGCACCTTGGCAATCCTGCTCAAACGCGCCGTGCCCGGCACCGAAGTGGTAGGCCTCGACGGCGACGTGAAGATTCTGGACATCGCCAGAACAAAGGCTGAGGCGGTTGGGGTTGACATTGCGTTCGACGAGGGGATGTCGTTCGAGCTGCCTTATCCCGCCAACAGCTTCGATCGGGTCGTTTCGACGCTGTTGTTTCACCACCTCACCCGCGAAGCTAAACACAATACGCTCGCCGAGGTTTTTCGCGTCCTCAAACCCGGTGGCGAACTGCATGTGGGCGACTGGGGCATGGCGCAGAACGGGCTCATGCGCGGACTCTTCGCGATTGTTCAGCTGCTCGACGGTTTCGAAACCACAGCCGACAACGTTGAAGGACGACTGCCTGAATTTTTCCGAGAGGCGGGGTTCAACGACGTGCGTGTGTCCGCCAACTACGCGACGGCACTGGGCACCATTTCGCTCTACGCCGCCGTGAAACCCAAAAGCTGACAGACGGATGTATTGCGCGGTGTCCGTCTTGTATCGTCGCGTACTGTCGCGCAGGAATGTCGGCTGCGTTCGAAGACTGCCGAACGTCGGAATCCGCGCCTTCAGCCGCCTTGAGAGGGATCGCCTCGCGGGCGGCCAACTCGCTTCTCGTGGCTCCGATCCTGCCTTGGCGACGCATGATGATAGTGAAGTTCCTCACCGCCTTTCGAACCTGGGCGCGAGTTAATAGGCGTTCTCGCCGCCGCCCTACCACCGGCAAGCTCCCGTACCCATAATGTTTTTACCCGAGGTTCGGGCGAGGCCGGACTTTGCGCAGGATGAGACCGTGACCATCGTCGCCAGGTTCGAGATTCATTACAGCCGCTTTCTCGACGCCGAAGGCAAGGCCGTCGGGGCGCTGCCCGCGTTCGCCCGCGATCCCGGCGAGCTGGTCGCCATGTACCGGGGGATGGTGCTGACGCGCCGTTTCGACGCCAAGGCGGTCGCGCTTCAACGCACCGGCCGGCTCGGCACCTTCGCCGTGTCGCTCGGCCAGGAGGCGGCGGTCATCGGCCTCGCCGCGGCGATGCGCGAAGGCGACGTGCTGGTGCCGTCGTACCGCGAGAGCGGGGCGATGCTGTGGCGCGGCGTCACCCTCGAGGAGCTGCTCCTTTACTGGGGCGGCGACGAGCGCGGCAGCGACTTCGCCGGTCCGCGCGACGACTTCCCGGTCGCGGTCCCCGTCGGCACCCAGGCGCTGCACGCGGTCGGCGCGGCGTACGCATTCAAGCTCAGGGGCGAGGCGCGGGCGGTTGTCGCCGTGTTCGGCGACGGCGCCACGTCGAAGGGCGACGTCTACGAGGCGCTCAATTTCGCCGGCGTGTGGCAAGCGCCGGTCGTCTTCGTCGCGGTCAACAACCAGTGGGCGATCTCGACGTTCCAGGGTTTTGCCGGGGGCGAACGCCGTCCGTTTGCCGCGCGCGGGTTAGGCCTGGGTATTCCCGGCATCCGCGTCGATGGCAACGACCTGCTTGCTATCTATTCAACAACACTCTGGGCTGCGGCTCGGGCACGTCGCGGTGGCGGACCCACTCTGATTGAACTCGTTACCTACCGCGGCGGCGCGCATTCAACCAGTGACGACCCGACGAAATATCGGCCCAAGGACGAGTGGGCTTCTTTCCCGCTCGGCGATCCAATCGAGCGCCTGAAGCAACACCTTATTGCGCTAGGACACTGGTCGGAAGATCAGCACGAAAAGCTCGAAGAAGAACTTAAAGTCGAGGTTCTTGCCGCCTGGAAGGAAGCACAGCAGTACGGCACGATGACCGAGGAACCGTTCCTCGATCCGGCCACGATGTTCGACGACGTCTTCGCTGAAACGCCCTCAGACCTCGAATCCCAGCGCCGCTACATGCTCGAAATTGAAGGTTCCTAGCATGGCAAAGATGAACATGATTGAAGCCATCCGCTCGGCGCTCGACGTCCTGATGGACAAGGACCCCAATGTTGTGATTCTCGGTCAGGACGTCGGTTATTTCGGCGGCGTGTTCCGTTGCACCGATGGTCTGCAGCGCAAGTATGGCGAGCATCGGGTCATCGATGCGCCAATCTCCGAGGGCGGCATTATCGGCGCAGCTATTGGCATGGGCGTAAACGGCCTTCGACCCGTGGCTGAAATCCAGTTCGCCGACTACATCTATCCGGGCTTCGACCAGATTGTGAGCGAACTGGCGCGCCTGCGCTATCGAACCTGCGGTGAATTCTTTTCGCCGGTTACGATCCGCACACCTTGTGGCGGCGGCATTCGCGGCGGACAGACTCATTCGCAGAGCCCCGAAGCCATCTTCGCGCATATTAGTGGCATCAGGACCGTCATGCCGTCGAATCCCTACGATGCGAAGGGCTTGTTGATCAGTTCAATCGAATCAGATGATCCGGTCGTGTTCTTCGAACCCAAGCGCCTTTACAATGGGCCGTTCGATGGGGATCCTGACAAACCCGCAATATCCTGGGTATCGCATCCGAAGGGCGAGGTGCCCGAAGGCTATTACACGGTACCTCTGGACACGGCGGAGATTATCAAAACCGGTGAAGAACTTACGATTGTCACATACGGTACGCTCGTGCATGTCGCGCAAGCCGCTGCCGATGCGGTCGGCGTCGATGCGGAAATAATTGACGTGCGCAGCCTGGCACCACTTGACGTAAAAACTCTCGTCGATTCCGTTAACAAAACAGGTCGCTGCCTGGTCGCACACGAAGCAACCCGCTTTGGCGGCTACGGTGGCGAGCTTGTCGCGCGAATACAGAAAGAGTGTTTTTACAGTCTCCAGGCACCGATCGGACGCGTCGCAGGGTGGGACACGCCCTACCCACACGCGTTCGAGTGGCAGTATTTCCCCGGCAAGAAGCGGCTGATCAACGCCATTAACAAGATGATGGAAGCGGCATGAGCGAGTTCGTCTTCAAGCTGCCGGACCTCGGTGAAGGTACCGTCGA
>JACZUY010000107.1 GCA_022572945.1 Pseudomonadota bacterium | reverse complement strand
CCCAGCGGATGCGACCGTCGCGGCGCGACAGGCACAGCACGTCGCCGTCGGTGGTCAGCACGAAGAGGAAGTCGCCGGCGATCCAGGGCGTTTGCACGCCCGAGATATCCTGCTCCCAAACCCGCTCGCCGTCGCGCAGGTTGACGGCGACGAGCCGGCCGGCGTGGCTGACGGCGAAGACCAGCTCACGGTCGATGACGGGGTTGCCGTTGATGTCGCCGAGCGCCGCGAGCGAGCCGGTGGGCGAGCCGAAGACCAGCGTCTCGGACCAGGCGACACGGCCGCTCTCGACGCGCAGCGCATACAGCTCGCCCGACGAGTACGCCGCGACCACGAGGCCGCCGGCGACCGCCGGGCTTGGCGTCCCCAACAGCTGCGCGCCCTCGGCGATGCCGCTGTGCGTCCACAACAGGCTGCCGTCACCGGCGTTGAGCGCGAAAAGCTGATTGTCGTAACTGACGACGAAGACCCGGCCTTCGCTCACCGTCGGCGCGGCGCGGATCGGGATTCCCACCGCGATGCGCCAGAGCTCGGCGCCGGTGCGCGCATCGAGACCCATGACCTCGCCCGCACCGGTCGCGACATAGAGCCGCCCGCGCTCGTAGGCGACACCGCCGCCGAAGGCTTCGTCCTCATCGACTTCGGGAAGCGTCGCGACGCGCCAGTAGCTTCTCCCGGTTTCGGCGTCGAAGACGCTCACCCGCGCCGCCGAATCGAAGGTGAACACCAATCCCCCGCCGACCACGGGGGTCGCGAGCAGACTGCGATCGTCGCTCGCGCCCTCGCCGATGTCGACCGCCCACGCCCGCGCCAGCGGTCCCGGCGCAGCGAGGTGGTGCATCGCGTGACTCGCATAGCCGCCGGTCTGCGGCCACTCGGGATTGAGCCAGGGCTTCGGCAACCGCACCTCAAGATCGGCGATGCGCGGATCGGCCTCGGGCGTCCGTTGGAGCAAAAGCACCGAGACCCGCTCGCCCGGCAAGGGCGACTCCTCGGGCTCGCCGAGCCAGTCGGGCAACACATCGCAAGCGCCGAGAAGGAGCGCCAGCCCGACCGACGCGAAAGCGCGGCCGCGGCGCATCAGCCGTCGCCGCCGGCGGGTCCGCCGAGGACGGCGAGGAGTTCGGCCGCGCGGCCGCGCACCGCCGTCGGCACCGCGGCGTCCCCGGTGAGCGCGGTGAAGATTTCCCTGGCCCGGGCGGTATCGCCGAGGCGGATGGCGAGCAGGCCGTCGAGCTCCCGCGCGCTGCTGCGCCACGGCGATTCGTCCCGCATCAGCGGCGCCAGACGCTGCTCGATCACGACCGGGTCGGCGTCGTCGATCAAATGGTATAGCGCCAGCAACGACGCCAGCTCACGCAGCGCCTCGCCCGCGCCGTCGTCGGCGGCGAGCCGGTCGAGCGCCGCGACCGCGCCCACGGTGTCGCCGCTTTCGGCGAGCGCCTCGGCCTCGCGCAACCGGGCGAGCGCCGCATATCCCGCGCCGGCGTCGTCGGCGAGCACGGCGAATTGCTGCGCGGCAAGTGCGGCCTGGCCACTGGCCAGGAACTCGCTCGCGTTCGAGAACCGCACGCTTTCGGAGAGCCGCTGGCTGGTCTGGTACTCGCGCCAGCCGACCTGGGCGGCAACGCCGAGGACCAGCGCGACCACCGCGCCGGCGACGTACTTGCCGTACCTCTGCCACAGCTTGCGCCAGCGTTCGTGGCGTAATTCCTCGTCTACTTCGCGGAAGATGTTGGACACAACGAAACCCCTGGGAGCGCGAAAGGCCGGCTACAATATCCTGCCGCCGCAACCCGAGTAAACCCCGCGCGCCGCGCGCACGCGCGCCGATCAGCCGCTACGCCACTTGATCGAACAGCCCATGCTGGCGAATTGCTCGGCCGGGCCCTTGGCGGTGCGCGCGATCTCGACCATCGCCTCGAATAGCTCGCGGCGCGCCCCCGGCGCCGGCTCGACGCGCGATTCGTCGAGCCGGCCGCGGTACTGGAGCTCGAGATCGGCGTTGAAACCGAAGAAGTCGGGCGTGCAGACGGCGTCGTAGGCTTTCGCCACCTCCTGGGTCTCGTCGTAGAGGTAGGCGAAGGGGAAGTCCTTTTCGCGCGCGATGCGCTCCATGTTGTCGAACGAGTCTTCGCTGTAGGCGGCGGGATCGTTCGACATGATGGCGACGCTGACGACGCCGTGACCGGCGAGTTCCCGCGTGTCGCGGATGATGCGATCGAGGACCGCCTTGACGTACGGGCAGTGATTGCAGATGAACATCACCAGCGTGCCCTTCTCGCCGCGCAGCCCGGAAAGCTGGTGGCGTTTGCCGTCGACGCCCGAAAGCTCGAACGCGGGCGCTTTCCAGCCGAAGTTGCAGAGCGGGGTTCCCATCATTCGCCGGACCCTCCTTGGCCCACTGTCGATGCGTCGTTTGCCCGTGGCCACTCTGGTGCACTGCGGCGGTGGAAGCAAGCGCGACCAGCCCGGAGCGCGACGGTTTCCTCGCCGGCAAGACACCGCGCGAGGAGCGCCGCGCCGCGTCAGCCGCCCATCGGCCGGCCGACGCCCGGCGGCGGCGGCGCCACCTCGCCGCAAGCGGTCGGGACGGGCGGCCCGGCCGCCTAAGCGCCCACCTTGGTCAGCGGTTCGGGCCGGGCGAAGAGTTTCCACCCGGTGGCCGCCTTCTCGACCCACTCGGCGAACCTGTCCGGGTCCCAGTCGTGGGTGTCGTAGCCGTGCGCCTCGAGCTTTTCCGCGGCCTGCTTTTCATACGGCACCCGGCCCTTGGCCGAGGTCTTGCCGTTCTCGTCGGGCATGTCGTGGACGAAGACGCCGACGATTCCGTTCTCCCGCTGGATGCTCTGCTCGATCGCGTAGTCGACGTATTCGAGGTCGGCGGTGTTCGCGCCGATCAGCACGATCGTCGCCGACGTGCCCGGCAGCGCCTCGTCGATCAACCGATTCACCTCGGCGTAGCCTTCCCTACTCGCCACCTTCCACGCCGCGGCGCCATCGAATCCCGCCGGCGCGGTCCCGCCCACCAGCGCGAGGTCGTTGACCTGCTTTGCCCGGGACCAATCGTTCTGGTAATCGAAAATGAAGAAGCAGCGTCGGGACATGTTTCCTCGCCCTCCTGTTTCGCGCCTCCAGCGGCCGCGCGCGTCTTCCCGCGGCGACATCCCTCAGCGACGAAACTAGAGCATCGCGTGCGCCCGCGGCAAGAGCGGACGCGCGCCGTCACGCGCGCTTCCGGCGGCGGTCCCGGCATCGGCCCGCGATTTGTGCGCGGGCAGCGTCACGGCGCGCGCCAGGTTGGGGTACGGATTGGTCCGGTGCGGCAGCGCCGTCGCCTCGACGAAACGCTCCTGAAAGCGCGGCTCGACAGCGGTCTCGACCTTCTCCACCCGGCGCGCGTCCGCCGCGACCCGGCTGTCGTCGCCGGCGGCCATTTCCGCGGCCAGCAGCTTGCGGCCCGTGGGATTGATGCGCTCGCCGATGATGACGAAGGGCTGGTCGAAACCGATCACCACCTCGCGGGCGGCCGAACTCACCACGGTCTCGGTGATGTAGCGGTCCTCGCGTCATGCACTCCCGGGGCGCGGTCAAGCGGACGTCACGGCGGGGCGGATGCCGAGCATGTGGCAGACGGCCAAGGTCAGGTCGGCCCGGTTCATCGTATAGAAATGGAACTCGTTCACGCCGGCCTCGCGCAGCCGCAGGCATTGCTCGGCGGCAACCGTCGCCGCCACCAGCCTGTGCGTCGCCGGATCGTCGTCGAGTCCGTCGAACAGCCGCGCCAACCAGTCGGGCACGCTGGTGCCGCACTTGGCGCTGAATTGGGCGATGGTGGCGAATTTCACCACCGGCATGATGCCCGGAACGATCGGCGCCTCGATTCCCGCCGCGCGCGCGCGGTCGAGAAACCGCAGGAACACGTCCGTGCCAAAGAAGAACTGCGTGATCGCGCGGGTCGCGCCGGCGTCGAGCTTGCGCTTGAGATTGTCGAGGTCGAATCCGGCGCTCGGCGCGTCGGGATGGACTTCAGGGTAAGCCGCGACGTTGACTTCGAAGTCGCCGATCTTCTTCAGGCCTTCCACCAGGTCGGCCGCGTAGGCATAGCCCTGCGGGTGCGGCTGGTAGCAGCCGATGCCCTCGGGCAAGTCGCCGCGCAGCGCCACGACGCGACGGATTCCCGCGCGCCAGTAACGCGACGCGATGGCGTCGATATCGTCACGCGTGGCGCCCGCAATCGTGAGATGCGCGGTCGTGTTCAGCGAGGTCTCGGAACCGATGCGGCACACGGTCTCGTACGTCGGCTCGGCCCCGCTGGCGCTGCCGCCGGCGCCGCACGTGACCGAGATGAAGCGCGGCCCCAGCGGCTCGAGTCGCTCGATCGTCTCCCACAGCCTCTGCTTCATGGCCGCGCTCTTCGGCGGGAAGAACTCGAACGAAACCTGGGGCGCGGACGCGCGGTCCGCCGGGGTTTCGAACACGCCGCCGGGGGCCTCCTGCCGAGGGCTCACGAGGAAACCTCCGAAACATTGGTTGGCGCCACGTCCGCGCGCAGGAGCTCGAGCCGGCCGTAGCCGATCCGCCGCGAAAACGGGTGCAGCCGCGAAAGCGCGCTCTCGAGCCCGTCGTAACGCCATTCGAGCTGGCGGGCGGTGCGGACCGACCAAAGGCGGGCAGCATACATCGCGGTCACCCTAAGCCGACGCTCTCCGTTTGGCGAGAATGCCCGAGTCCTCGAGCATCCGGGGAACGTTGTGCTGCTGGCGCGGCGCCATGATATGAACGCCGGCAACGCCCTCGATCTGGTGCAGCTCCTCGAGCATCTCGGCGCAGATGCGCCAGCCCTCGGCGCCCTGGTCGGCCGCCGCCTCGACGCGGGCGATCAAGCCGTCGGGAACCTGAACGCCGAACAGGTTCGCGTTCATCCACCGCGCCGAATGGGCCGACACGATCGGGCCGACGCCGACGAGGACGAAAGCCCGCCCGGTTATGCCGTGGTCGCGCAGCCGCGCGATGTAGCGCCTGAGCACCGCCAAATCGAAGCAGTATTGGGTCTGAATGAAGCCGGCGCCGGCCTCGATCTTCGCGATGAGCCCGTCGGGCTTCCAGTCGCCGTCGTCCGCGCACGGCGCGTCGGCGGCGCCGATGAACAGGCGCGGCGGCGGATCGATCGGGCGCCCGCTGGGAAACTTACCCTCGCCGAGGGTTCGCGCCATGGCGATGAGCCCGCGGCTATCGACGTCGAAGACGGGCTTGGCCTCGGGCTGATCCCCGGTCTCGGGGTCGTCCCCGCGAAGGCACAGGATGTTGCGGATTCCCAAGGCCGCGGCGCCGATCAAATCACCCTGGAGAGCGATCCGGTTGCGGTCGCGCGCGGTGACCTGGAGCACCGGATCGACGCCCTCGCGCGCGAGGATCGCGGCACAGGCGAGCGCCGACATATGCGCCCGCGCGCCGGCGCCGTCGGTCACGTTGATCGCGTCGACGCTGTCGCCAAGCGCGCCGACGCGCTCGAGCACGGCGGCGGGATCGGCGGAATCGGGCGGCGTGATCTCGGCGGTCACGACGAAACGGCCGCTTCGGAGGGCCGCCTCCAGCCCCCGCGACCGCCCGGCGCCGCTGCCGCCGACGGCTGCGTCCATGTCAGCTCCCCTCTCGTCCGCCCGAGGCGACCAGCGCGGCGAGCCGGTCGTCGCCGTATTCGGCTTCCAATCGCTCCGCCGCCGCCGCGGATTCCGCCTCGAGGTCGTCGCCGCACGGGATCGGATCGCTGCGCCGCCATTGGCCGAGATAGGCGTCGGTGTCGCGCGCGCCGGAGCGCATCGCGGCGCGGTCGATCGCCTTCTCGAAGCGCACCGACAGCACCTGCTTGGCGGTCGTGCGTTTCTCCCTGGCGATCACCTGGGCGGGAATGTCACGCCAGTACAGGATGGTGAGTTGCGCCATGCGATGCGGTCTCCCTGCTGGCGGCGGCAAGGAAGCGCCCGAGCAAGATGTTGACACCCTCCTCGATCTCGTCGGCGAGGCCGTCGTAAAGGTCCTCGTGCATCTGCTCCACGAGATCTTCGTCATTCAATGACTTCAGATCGATATCGTCTTCGTCAGCCATCGCACCAACCCCGATCCGGGAGTTGCCAACCGATCATCGACAAGCAATTGGCAAGACCAGTTAAAGTTCAGCGTCTTTCCAATGCTAACCCAGTGACGACATATCCTGTTCTCAAACCAACGTGCGGATGATTTGCAGCCACACCAAGCCTTGCAACCCGCCGCGCCGCCGTCGCCCGGGCGGTTCTCCGGCGAAAGCGGTCTCCTGGCCGGCGCGCCCGCCGCGGTGTCGCGCTTTCCGATTGACGCAATACGTACATCAATATTCCATACGCCGCCATCGCGAAAAACGGCATCGGAGCATGGGTCGATTCTACCTCCACCCGGCGACCGGCGAGAGGAATCGCTTGCCTGGCAAAGCGTTCGGGCGTAAGGGCGAATCAACCATGTGATCGTTCGAGCGCCGCCAGGAAATGAACCCGCACACTCCGCCGCCCGCGCCGGTCTCCGAGGACACGGCCGCCGCCCGCGGCGACCCGCTCTATGCGCGCGGCATCGTGCTGATCATGGCGGCGGGCGGCTTCTGGAGCTTGGGCGGGCTGCTATTCCGCCTGGTCGAGGAAGCGACCGTGTGGCAGGTGCTGCTGGTGCGTTCGGTCACGCTCTCGCTGACGCTGTTCTGCGTCATGGCGGCGCGCCATCGCGGCGCCGTATTCGGGGAGTTTCGCAAGGCGGGTTGGCCGGCGGCGGTCGGGTTCGCGGTGTTCGCGGTCTAGCTGCGCTACGGCCGCCGGGCCGACATGCTGCCGACGGTGTGCGTCGCCGGCGTGATCGCCGCGGTCGCCTCGGGCCTGATGGCCGAGAATTACATCTACACGGCGCGCGACTTCGGGTTGTCGGCGCTGGCTCAACCCAAGGCGGCGACGGCCTCGATCTCGATGAGCCAGTCTGCGTCGGCGAGCGCCGCGACGACGACCAGCGTCGAGGCCGGCTGCGGCGTCGGCAGGATACGGTCTCGCACCGTGCGGAACGGGGCGACGAAGGCGGCGTTGGTGACGTACGTGTTGAGGCGCAAGACGTCCTCAAGCGTCGCGCCCGCCCCGGCGAGCGCCAGCTCGAGGTTCGCGAACGCCTGCACCGCCTGGGCCTCGACATCGCCGCGGCCGACGAGCCGCCGGTCGCGGTCGAGCGCGACCTGCCCCGAGATAAACGCCAATCCGGCGCGGCTCGACCTGAGCGACATTTACGCCCGCCGCGCCATCGAACTGGGCATTCGGCTGTCGATTAACACCGATGCCCACCAACCAGATAATTTTGATCTGTTACACTATGGGGTAGCAGTGGCACGGCGCGCATGGGTCGAGCCGCAACATGTGATTAATACCTGGCCGCCAGACGCACTCCGCAACTGGCTGGCGCGCTAATATGACAATAATGTAACTTATGAAATCACCGCAAAAAATCATTAGCCAGGTTTTCTCTGATCTGGAAAAATCGGAAATAGACGCCTTAATTGAAGTTGGCGAGATACAAGACTACCCGCCGGGCTACATCCTGTGTTACGAGGGCGAAATTGAGCATACCTTTTATATTATGCTCGATGGCATGGTCGACATCACCATTCGCATGCTTGATGGCACCCCTCGCAAAGTCAGCCAGCGCGAACCCGGTGAATATTTTGGCGAGATGGCATTGATTGAAGGCAAGCCGCGCTCGGCCACTGTAACCGCCGTCAACAAAACCAGAGTGCTCGAATTCTCAGAAGAGGTATTCGACCGCTTGCTGAACCAGAGCCCGACCATTGCTATCACGGTATTACGCCGCCTGACCTCATACCTGCGCTCTAGTGACCGCGCTGCAATTGCCGACCTGTCGCGCAAAAACGTCGAGCTGGCTAAAGCCTATGGCGAACTGAAAGCCGCGCAAGCTGAAATCGTGAAAAAAGAGCGCATGGAACGCGAGTTGGAAATTGCCGCCGAGGTGCAGCAAAGCATGCTGCCGGAAGTATTCCCCGATATACCCAATTGGGAATTCGCCGGACGCAATGTGCCTGCTCGTTCAGTTGGCGGCGACCTGTATGACGTGTTGCGCATCGACGACGACCAGCTTGTTCGTCAACTTGGGCATCGTAACCAGGCTGAGGTTGTCATCGACTGGCTTAGCCATAAGCAAGCCTTCCTGGCGGCGGTCTTCGGTGATGAACGCGGCATGTTCTGCTATGCACGCCCGCGGGTTCAGGTGTTCAATTTTGCTGCCGTTGAGGGTGACTTCACCGGT
>JACZUY010000106.1 GCA_022572945.1 Pseudomonadota bacterium | reverse complement strand
TCCTTGATCCGATCCCACTGCCCGTCCGATAGAATTCTGCGAATCACGACTGCCTCCTCGCAAAAAACAGTCTTGAATCACAGTCCCGCGCATTTGGGAATCCCCTTTATTGTCCACAGGCCCTAGCGCTCCTTACGCTCCTTATCGTACATCTGCCAGACGTGTCTGGCAGCATTGAGCGTGTCGGTTGGAACCTCGGGATTGCGCCGCTTGATATAACCCTCTAGCTCTTCCCATGACTCAGGGTCAGGCAAATCTGGGTCTCCCACCGCGTCATAGACAAAGGGACGATCCACAACGTCACCAAATGGCTGCCCCTCTTTCAAATAGGCTTTGAATTTGTTCTGAGCCATGCTCTGCTCCTAGTGATGCTTCCCGCCAAGCATACAGGAACCGAGCCGGCGTTGCGACGGTCTGTCAACCCCCTCAGATTTCAAACTGAGACAGTGCCCTCTTCCCCCTATCCCGCATCGGATGCTTGTGCGAAGGCGCGGGCGATGGCGCAGAAGCCCTCGACGCCGATCTCCTCGGCGCGCGCGGTCGGCGCAACATTGGCGGTGGCGAGCAGCCGTTCGGTGTCGGCGCCGAGGCTTTTCAGACTCGCGCGCAGCATCTTGCGGCGCTGGCCGAAGGCGGCGGCGACGACGCGCCTAAGCGTATCGGCATCGGCCGGCGCGAGCGGACGCGGGCGCGGCGTCAGACGGACCAGCGTCGAGGTCACCTTGGGCGACGGGACGAAGGCCCGCGCCGGTACGTCGAAGAGCCGCCGGGCTTCGCACAGCCATTGCGCGGCGATCGACAGCCGCCCGTAGTCGCGTCCGCCGGGCGCGGCGCAGATACGTTGCGCCACCTCCTTCTGGAACATCAGCGTGAAGCTTGAATAGGCGCCGACGTCGGCGAGCCATTTGAACAGCAGCGGCGTGGCGATGTTGTAAGGCAGGTTGGCGACGATCGCGCGCGGCGCCGAGGAGAGAGGCGCCGGGTCGACGTCGAGCGCGTCGCCGGCAATCACCCGCAGCCGATCCGGGTAGGCGGCGACGAGCTCGCCGAGCGCCTCGACACAGCGCTGGTCACGCTCGATCGCGATGACCGCGCGCGCGCCTTCGCCGAGCAGCGCGCGGGTGAGGCCGCCGGGGCCGGGGCCGATCTCGATCACCGTCGTCTCGGCGAGGTCTCCGGCGCCGCGCGCGATGCGGCGGCACAGACCGGGATCGAGCAGGAAATTTTGCCCCAGGGTCTTGCGCGCTCTGAGCCCGTATCGCGCGATCACCTCGCGCAGCGGCGGCAGCGTTGGCGCCGCTCGCGGTTCAGCCATCGCCGGCGCGGCGGCGCGCGATCTCGGCGGCGGTGGCGAGGGCGGCGAGCAGGCTGTCCTCGCGGGCCTCGCCGCTGCCCGCGATTGCGAGCGCCGAACCGTGGTCGGGCGAGGTGCGGACGAAGGGCAGCCCGAGGGTGACGTTGACGCCGCGGTCGAAGTCGATGGTCTTGAGCGCGATCAGCGCCTGGTCGTGATACATGCAGATCACCGCGTCCCAGCGAGCGCGCGCGCGCTCGTGAAACAAGCTGTCCGCCGGCGCCGGGCCGTGCGCGTCGATGTCCTTTCGCCGGAGCGCCTCGACCGCCGGGGCGATGATATCGATCTCCTCGCGGCCGAGGCTTCCGTCCTCCCCGGCGTGGGGATTGACGCCGGCGACCGCGAGCCTGGGCCGGGCGACGCCGAACTCCCGCCTCAACGCGGCCGCGGTGATCTCGCCGCAGTACGTGATCGCGTCGCTCGTCAGCGTCGCGACGGCCCGGCTGAGCGGCAGGTGAACCGTGACCGGGACGACGCGCAGGCCGGGACACACCAGCATCATCACCGGCCGCGCGCCGCCGCCGGCGAGCTCGCCGAGAAACTCGGTGTGGCCGGGGTGCCGGAAGCCGGCGTCATACAGCGACTTCTTGTGAATCGGGTTGGTCACCACCGCGCCGACGCGGCCGCTCTGCGCGAGCGCGACGGCGCGCTCGACGGCGGCGATCACCGCCGGCGCGTTCGCCGGGTCCGGCCGTCCGGGCGTCACCGGCGCCGCCAGCCGGTGGGCGAGCACGGGGAGCGCGTCGGCGAAAACCGCCGTGGCCTCCTCGGGGCCGGCAATTTCGGCGACCGGCGTTGAAACCCCGATCCGCGCGGCGAGCTTCTCGAGTCGCCCGGCATCGTCGATGACAAGGAACGGCGCCAGCGCCTCGCTCCGGCGGCGCCACGCCTTGAGCGCGATCTCACCGCCGATTCCCGCCGGCTCCCCCATCGTCAGGGCGAGCGGCCGCGGTGCCGGAGAGGCGCTCATACGCGGATCATATGCGGATGTCGATGAAGGCGCTGCGACGCAGGTCCCGCAGGTAGCGGCGCGACTCCCGGTCCGACCGCTTCTCGTTCACCGCCTGGCGAACCTGATCGCGGTCGGGAAGCGTCGATGGCGGATCGATCCGGTTGCACGCCATCAGCAAATGGATGCCGCGCGCGGTTCTCACCGGCTGGCTGATCGCGC
This sequence comes from Pseudomonadota bacterium, assembly GCA_022572945.1. Lineage (GTDB taxonomy): Bacteria > Pseudomonadota > Alphaproteobacteria > JAAXGF01 > JAAXGF01 > JACZUY01. Next base: position 5,860 of record JACZUY010000106.1, on the reverse strand, counting down.
CGACCGCCAGGCCGCGCGCCGCGGACATTATGTCGGGCGGCAGGTCCTTGATCCGCATCAGGCCGAGATCCGCCGATGTGCCGGGACCGATCTCGCTGGCGGCGCGGCTCATGTCGTCGCAGTCGGCCACGGTTTCGCGCACGGCGCTGGCGAGCGCGACGAGCGTCTCGACGTCCGCCTCGCCGGCGTTTTCGGGTAACGGCAGCAGAATCTGCTTGAGCTCCACCTGCGCCTCGTCGGGATCGGGCGCCGCGATCTGGCGACGATCCCGCAGTTGGACGATCAGGAAGCCGCCGCCGGATTGGATCGGGTCGGAGACCTCGCCCGGTCGGAGCGAGACCAGCGCCGCCGCCACCTCTTCGGCGAGCTGGTCGCGCAGCACCCATCCCACGTCGCCGCCCTGCGACGCCGATGCGACCTCGGAGAACTGGCGGGCGATGGCGATGAAGTCGCCCCCGCCCCTGATCTGCTCGACCAACCGCTCCGCGTCCTGCCTCACCACCGTGGCTTGATCGGGGCGCCCGACGATCAGAAATATCTCCGAATAGCGAAGTTGCGGCTTGCCTTGGCTATCGCGAAGCCGTTCGAGCTCGTCGTCGATGTCCTCTTCGCTGACCGTAGCGTTCGACTGCACGCGCTGCTGCACGAGTTTGAGCCAGGCAATCTCGGATCGCAGCTGAGTCAAGAACGTCTCGGGGTCGATCTGGCGCGACCTGAGAATCCCGTCGAACGAGTCTGCGGCCAGCTGGTTCCGCTGCTCGACCATCCTGACGGCGGCCGCGATCTCGTCCTCGGTGACCCGGATGTTCCTGCGCTTGGCTTCCTGCAGCCGCAGCCGCTCGTCGATCAATGCGCGCAGCACCTGCGGCGCGAGCCTTTGCGTGATCTCGGGCGTGTTGTCCAGCCCCGTGGTGAGCACGACAAGTTTCACGCGCTCGACGAGGTCGAACATCGACACCACCTCGTCGTTGACGACGGCGGCGATTCGCTGCACCTCTTGTGCGTTGGCGGAGACTGCCAGCGGGACGGCGAGCAGCGCGGCGAGCGCGACGCGGCGGAGGGCCGATCGAAAACTCATCGGGCTATGGCGAAACGGTCTTCACTTTGCTGGGGCCGTGCGGGTTCCATCGCGACTATAGCAAATCGAACGGCAAAGTCACTGCGCATCCCGGGCCAAACGCAAACGCCAATCGCGTACACATCCCCCTGTGATCGCGGGCGCTAGCCAAGATGTTTCAGCTTGATGACGAACCGGAGCGAGGTGTCGGGCGCGATATCGCGGTCCTCGGTAAACCGCCGGTCGAGCTGGGCCGAGAACAGGATGCACTCATCCTGGTAGGTGAGCCCGAAACCGATGTTGATCGCGTCGTCGGTCTGCAGGTTCCGCCGGTGGACCGCGGTGAACGACCAGTGAGGCGTAAGCGCCAGGCGGGCCGATGCGGACAGTTCCTCGCGCTTGCCGATCTTCTCGAGGTCGGACGGGGCGTCCTCGATCGACAGGAAGCCCACGTTCACGCGCAACCAGTCGGGCCCGGTCGTGAGATCGACCTCATTGCGGCGCGGCGCGAAATCGCCGCCGTCGAGCTGGAACCGGTAGGCGAGATCAAGGAATTTGGACGGCGCTATGGTCACGCGCCCGACGAAATCGGAAAGGTTGTCCTCGAGCCCGCTACCCGGTTCGAAGGTGCTGTCCGCCTTGACGCGGAAGCTTTGGCCGATGAACGCCGTCGTGCGGCCGCCGCCCAGGCCGTAGGCGCCGAGCCGCAACCCGTAGCTGATGCGCGGGCCGCCCTCGATCCGGTCGAGCCCGGGAAAGCGATTGACGCTGAACAGGTTGGTGTCGTCGAACTCGAAGCTCTGGCTGTCTTCGTTGGGGATATCGTCCGGGTTGCCGCCGTATGGGCTGATCGACGCCCTGAACATGGGCTCGATGACCTGGCGCACGGTGCCGCTCTGGCGGATGAACGGGTAACGCCAGTCGAGGCTCAGCAGCGGCACGACACGGCCCGTCAGCCCGCTCTCCGTAACGATTCCTGTGCCCGTCGGAACCTCGACTTCGTCGACCAAATAGACATCGCCGCGCAGGCTCGCGCTCAACGTGTACACGTCGCCGATGGGTCCGATGTACGGCAGATGCCAGCCGCCGGTGAGCGAGAGCCGCCGGCTGTCGGTGCCCGCGGTGCGGGTCAGGGCCATGAGGTTCGCGTCGATCGTGTAGCGGTCGCCATGGCGGCCGGGATCGCCGATGAAGTTGTAGTCGGCGATCGGCAGAACGATCGGGGTATCGCCGGGATCGTCGTCGATCTCGAGTCCCTGGAAGGCGTAGCCGTTGACGGCGGCGTAATTGCGCCCGCGGAAGCCTTCGACAAAAAGGTGCGAGGTCAGCGTGTCCTCGGAGCCGAAGCCATACCGCCGCATGTAAGTGTCGTCGGTCGAACGCTCGATGTCGAAGCCCCAGCGCCAGGTATCGTCGATGTCGAAGCGGCCGAGCCCTTCGATATGGCCTCTCGTGTCGCGGCCGCCGGCCAGCGCGCCATCGTCGTCCCGTAGCCGCGGCCGGGTGATGCTGCCGGAAAACTCGAACTGCCCGCTTGCTGTGCGCTCACGATACTCGCCGGCGAGCACGACCCCTTCCTTGCTGGTGAAGATCGGCGCGAAGGTGACGTCGCGGTAAGGCGCCAGCTCCAGGAAATACGGGATTTGCGTCGTCAGGCCGAGTTGGCTGTGGCCGCCGAAGCTTGGCGTGAGAAAGCCGCTGCGGCGCTTCACCGTGGGATCGGGATGCGAGAAATACGGCGTATAGGCGACGGGGACGCCGAACACCTCGAGGAAAGCGTCGCTGTACTCGATGTCCCGGCGTTGCTGATCGTGCACCACCCGGACCGACTTGATCTGCCAGAGCGGTGGGTGCTCCGGGTGGTCCGGACACAGCTGACAGGGCGAGAACACCGCCTTGCTCATTTCGGTGCGGCCGTCGCTGCGCACCGCGCCATTCGCGGCGAGCCGCGACCCATCGGTGAGCAGCATCCGGAAGTCGCGAATGACGCCGCTCTTCATCCCGTCGCGCAGCTCGACGTAATCGGCGAAAACCACCTCGCCGGTCGGCTCGAGCATCGTGACGTTGCCCGATGCGGTGACCGTGTCGTTTTGCGCGTCATAGGTAACCCGATCGGCGAGCAGGATGCGCTCGCCCTGGGCGAACTCGACGTTTCCCGTGGCGATAACCAGGTTCCGCGTCGAGTCGTGGGCCAGCGAATCCGCGCGCATCACCACCGGAGCCGCGGTGTCGGTCGGCGCCTGGGCGCGAACCGCCAACGGGACCGCGAGACACAGCACCGCGACGGCGGCCGCGAGGCATGCGCGCGCGCTCGTCACCCGTCCTCGAGATGCAGCAGCATGGCGAGCCCGAGCAGCGTGAATACCACGGTCGGGGCCCAGGCGGCGAGCACCACGGGTATGCTTCCCGAAATGCCGAGCGCGCGCACGACGTCGGTCAGGAAGTAGAGCAGAAACCCGGCGAACAGCCCGCCCAGCAACAGCAATCCGGTCCCGCCGCGCCGCGTCAGGCGCAACGAGAATGTCGCGGCGATCAGGACCATGGCGCACAGCAGCAGCGGCAACGCCAGGATGGCGTGCAAATGGAGGCGATGGCGAAGCGCCGAGAAGCCGGCGGCCTCGAGCGTCTCGATGAACCCCGGCAGGTCCCAAAACGACATGGTTTCGGGGGGTGCGAAGCTCTCTTGGATCCGCCCCATGGTCAGCCGCGTTGCGAACCGATACGTGGGCACGAACTCGCTGGCCTGGTTGGGTACGCTGATCAACACGTTCTTGAGGTCCCAATAGCCGTCGGCGAGCTTTGCGGTGTCGGCGTCGATGCGCTGGACGAAGCGGTCGGCGCCCTCGTAGACGAAGATGATGACGTCGTGGAGCTCCATGTCCTCTTGCGAGATCCTGAGGGCGTGGATCACGGTCTGGCCTTCGCGGTTGCCCTCGCGCAGCCACAGGCCCTCGGGCGAGACCGCGAGCATGCTCGCCCGGCCACGCAGGAACTTCGCCTCCAACTGTTCGAAACGCCACGTCGTTGCCGATGCGAGCGGGTTGAACACAGTGACGACGAATCCGCCGATCACCAGCGCCAGCGCCAATCCGGGGAGCAGGAACTGCCACACCGAGACGCCCGCCGCGCGCGCCACCACCAGCTCGTGCGAGCGCGTCAGCCGGGTCAAGCAGAGCATGCCGCCGAACAGCACCGCGAACGGAATGATCTTTTGCGCCATGTAGGGGAGTCGCAGCAGCGCCATCTCGATGACGACGCCGAAACCGGTCTCCTCGCGGCCGGCGGCGCGGCGCAGCAGCTCGACGCTGTCGATCAGCAACACGAGCCCGATCAGCACCACGAACACGATCGCGATCCCGGCCAGGAACTGCCGTGCGATGTAAGTGGAAAGGGTCGATGACAGCCGCATCACCGGGTCCGCAATGGTTGCATCACACCGCCTCGGGTTCGGTCCCGGAGGCGGCCGGATGGCGTCGCGGCCGCGGCTGCCGGAACAGGAGATAACCCGCGGCCGCCAGCCACAGTGCGATGTTGACGTAAAGCAGCGGGGTCAGCGGCGGCAGTTTCACGATGACGTTCGCCAGCGCGAGCGCGAGGCCCTGGAACGCGATCGCAACGATCGCCGTGACGAACATGCGGGGCACGCGCCCGCGCCGGCTGAACTCGCCGCCGAGCAGGCCGGCGAGCGCGATCGACGCGAACACCAGGGGGAACAACGGCGAGACCAGACGCCAGTGGCCCTCGGCGCGCAGCTCGGTGAGTTGCAGCTTGTCGTCCTCCGATTGCGGCGGACCGAACAGCTCGTGCAGGTAACGCTCGCGCGGCTCGCGCCAGCGCGGCCCCTGCGCCTCGACGAATCTGGTGAGATCGACGCTGTGTTCGTCGAAATAAAGGCGGCCCAGTTTGCGGGCGCCGGGGTCGTACTCGTGCCGGGTTCCGTTGAAAAGGACGAGGCGGGGGCCGGCCTGGGTGCGCACGAGTGCGCCGCGCTCGGCCATCATCGTCACCGGCGCGCTCATCTCGCGATTGTCATGCACCAGAATGCCGAAAAGCTGCCCATCGGGCTGGCGCGACCGGATGTACACGGTGAGCCCCCTGCCGAGCGTGTTGAACGCGCCTTCCTGCAACAGGACGTGCGAATAGTCGCCGCGAATCGTGAACTGCCGGTCCTTGAATTCGCGGAACCCCATCGGCATGAGGTACAGCGTGATCGCATAACAGAGGACCGTGGCCGCCGCCGCGAGGATCAGCGCCGGCTTGGCCAGATCGATCTGGCTGAGGCCGATCGCGCGCAGGGCCACAAGCTCGCTGTCGATGGTGAGGCGGTGGTAGGTGTAAACGACGGCGCAGAACACGGCGATGGGCAGCAACAAAGAGATAAACGCCGGCACCAGCAGGAGCGTCAGATGAAGGAACGTGAGAAATGAAAGCCCCCGGTTGATGATCAGATCGACGAATCGGAGCGACTGCGACAGCCACACCACGCCGGCAAGGACGAGCGTGACATATAGCGTCGCCCCGGCGAGTTCTCGCAAGACGTACGAGGTAACCCCGTTCATCGGCGCCCCGGACCGATTTCCACGAATCGCCGAAGGTTACAAGAGAACGCGAAGAATATCCTGAATAATCCCGCCTATCACCGCAGGGTGGTATGATTCCAAGTGCTCCCTATCCGAGCCGTTGTCGCCACCAGGCCACGGCGTCCGCAAGCCCCGCGCGGAGGTCGTACCGCGGCCGGAAACCGACCTCGGTGTTGAGCCGCGTCGTGTCGGCGACGAGCCGCGGCGGATCGCCCGCGCGCGC
>JACZUY010000252.1 GCA_022572945.1 Pseudomonadota bacterium | reverse complement strand
CCGGGGGCGGCATGACCTACGACGACGAACGCGCGGTGTTCGCGGTGGCCGCGCTGCCGCCACACTTGTTCGCCGCCGGCTCGGTCAACGGCGCCTACGACCTCGCCGCCGCGGTCGAGGACGGCCGCCGCGCCGGCTGGGAGGCGGCCAAGGACGCCGGCCTCGAGGTCGGCCGCAGGCCGGCGTCGAGGGCCGCCGCGGACCCCGGCGGGCACAGCCACCCGTGGCCGATGTTTCCGCACCCGCAAGGCAAGGACTTCGTCGACTTCGACGAGGACCTGGAGGTCGCCGACATCCTCAACACGATCGCCGAGGGTTACGACAACATCGAGCTGGTCAAGCGCTTCTCGACCGTCGGCATGGGGCCGTCGCAGGGCCGCCACTCGTCGCTGCCGTCGGTGCGGCTCGTCGCCAGGGCGCTGGGCCGGCCGGTCGGCGAAATCGGCGCCACCACCGCGCGCCCGCCGTTCACCGCCGAGAAGTTCGGGCACCTCGCGGGACGCGCGTTCGAGCCGGTGCGCCATACGGCGATGCATTGGCGCCACCTCGAGCTCGACGCCAAGATGATGGTCGCGGGTCCGTGGATGCGGCCCGAGTATTACGGCCCGCGCGCGCGGCGCGCCGACAACATCCGCGCCGAGGCGCTCAACGTGCGCGACAACGTCGGCGTGATCGACGTCTCGACCCTCGGCGGCATCGAGGTCCACGGTCCCGACGCCGCCGAGTTCCTCAACCGCATCTACACCTTCGCCTACGCCAAGCAGCCGGTGGGCCGCGCGCGCTACGTGCTGATGACCGACATGGCGGGGGTGATCACCGACGACGGCGTCGCCTGCCGGTTCCACGACAACCACTTCTACGTCACCGCCACCACCGGCGGCGCCGAGGCGGTCTATCAGACGATGCTGTTCTACAACGCCCAGTGGCGGCTCGACGTGTGCATCATCAACGTCACCGCCTCGTACGCCGCCGTGAACATCGCCGGGCCGAAGTCGCGCGGGGTGCTGGCCAGGGTATGCGACGACGTCGATCTGTCGGCCGAGGCCTTCCCCTACATGGGCGTGCGCACCGGGCGCGTCGCCGGAATTGCGGCGCGCCTCATCCGCATCGGCTTCGTCGGCGAGCTCGGCTACGAGGTGCACGCGCCGGCGAGCCACGGCGAGGCGCTGTGGGACGCCTTGATGGAGGCCGGCGCGGCCGACGGCATCCGCCCCTTCGGCATCGAGGCGCAGCGGTTGTTGCGGCTCGAGAAGGGCCACATCATCATCAACCAGGACACCGACGGCCTCACGCACCCCTACGAGGCCGACATGGCGTGGGCGATCGCGCGCAAGAAGCCCTACTTCGTCGGCATGCGCTCGATCGCGATCCAGCAGGCGAACGGCCTCACCCGCAAGCTCGTCGGCTTCCGGCTCGCCGATCCGACCGCGCCGACGCCCAAGGAGTGCCATCTGGTGGTCCGCGACGGCGAGATCACCGGACGGGTGACCTCGTGCGGCCGCTCGCCGGCGCTCGGCGAGGTCATCGGCCTCGCCTACGTCGCGCCCGACCAGGCCGCGGTCGGCCAGCGCTTCGAGATCAAGGTCGCGCGCGATCGCACGGTCGAGGCCGAGGTCGCGTCGTTGCCGTTTTACGACCCCGAGGGAAAGCGCCAGGAGATGTGACGTGAGCCTCGCACCACAAGACCGCGCCCGCCGCAGCTTTGTTTACCGCGAGCTGGCCGCGCTCGGCGCCGAGTTCGCCGATGTCAACGGCGCCGCCTGCGCGCTCACCTGCGGCGCCGCGCCGGAAGCCGAGGGCGAACGCGCCCGGGAGATCGCGGTCTGCGACCTGTCGCCGTTGCCGCGCGCGGGCTTCAAGGGGCGCGAGACGATCCCCTGGCTCGCCGCCGGGGGCGTGACGGTGAGCGAGGACGACAACATGGCGGTGGTGCAGGACGACGGCGCCCGCGCCGCCCGCCTCGCGCCCGGCGAGGTGTTGCTGCTGTCGGACCTGGCGGCGACGAGCGGGCTCATCGCGCGGCTCGCGAACGCCTGGTCGCCCGACCCCGACCCGGGGACCTACCCGGTGCCGCGCGACGACACCAACTGCTGGTTCGC
>JACZUY010000251.1 GCA_022572945.1 Pseudomonadota bacterium | reverse complement strand
TCCGTTTGAGACAAATTATCCAATTGAATCATAACGGATAATCAGGATTTGGCGGTACCTTTTCGTGAATCTTTCGGGCTAGGACGATCACCGCCGGGTCGGTGCGCGGGAAATGCTCGGCCGCGCATGCCGGGTCGGTGCAGACGCGCTGGTGCCCGGCCTTGCGCAGCTCCGACGGGCGGCCGCATACGGCGCAGAAACGGTGGCGCGCGTGCCAGTGCATCAGGCCGCGGGCGTGCGCCAGGAGCGCCGCCTCGGGCGCCGGCATCAACCCGCCGATGGCGCGCAGGTCGCGGAACGCGCCCCGTTCGATGAGCGCGCCCGGCGCCGGGACCTTGGCGTGGCGTGGCAGATCGACGGCGAAATGCGCCACGCCGTCGCTCACGCCGAGCAGGACGACCGTCGCCGCCTCCGGAGCAATCTCCGCGATCGCCTCGGGCGACAACAGCGCGGCGCGCGGGGGATCGTCGCCGCGCACCAGGCACAGCCCCCGCCACACGGCGATATAGCGCGTCTTCGGATCGTCGCGGCGGGCGGCGAGCCAGCGGGCGTCGCCGCGCCGACGGGCGGCGCGGTCGAGAGTTCCACCGGCGTAGACGTTGACGCGGGGCATGGCGCGAACGTGGCACAGCGCCCCGGCGCAGGCAACAACGGGGATGGCCCATCCATCCAAGACCGGCGTGTTCGGCCAGCCGGAGGCGGGCGCCGCCGCGGATGCCGCGGCGCTCGAATGGCCGCGAGACGAGGCTTGCGCGGAGCGCCCGCTTGGCTGATATAGTGGGCCGGGAGACTGGCGGTGGACGGGCCACTCGCCAACCCGGTCAGGTCCGGAAGGAAGCAGCCGTAACGAGCCCGGTCCGGGTCGTCGTCCAGCCTCCCACCTCGCCCAAACCGCACCCGCCGGCGCACCCCGAATGAGCCCCGAGTCAACCGACCGATCCTACCGGGTCCTCGCCCGCAAGTACCGCCCCGCCGAGTTCTCCGGGCTGATCGGCCAGGAGGCGCTGGTGCGCACGCTCACCAACGCGATTCAGGGTGGCCGCTTGGCGCACGCGTACCTGCTGACCGGCGTGCGCGGCGTCGGCAAGACGACGACCGCGCGCATCCTCGCGCGCGCTCTCAACTGCGTCGGGCCCGACGGCGGGGGCGGGCCGACGGCGACGCCGTGCGGCGAGTGCGAGCCGTGCCGCGCCATCGCCGAGGACCGCCACGTCGACGTCCTCGAGATGGACGCGGCGAGCCGCACCGGCGTCGACGACATCCGCGAGCTGATCGACGGCGTCCGCTACCGCCCGGTCTCGGCGCGCTACAAGGTCTACATCATCGACGAAGTTCACATGCTGTCGAAGGCCGCGTTCAACGCGCTCTTGAAGACGCTCGAGGAGCCGCCCCCACACGTCACGTTCATCTTCGCCACCACCGAGACCCGCAGGGTGCCGATGACCGTGGTGTCGCGGTGCCAGCGGTTCGACCTGCGGCGGGTCGACGCCGAGCTTTTGCTGCGCCACCTCGGCGACATCGCCGGCAAAGAGGAGGTCACGGCGAGCGAAGGCGCGCTGGCGCTCATCGCCCGCGCCGCCGACGGCTCGGTGCGCGACGCGCTTTCGATCCTCGACCAGGCGATCTCCCACTGCGGAGGCGAGATCGACGAGGCCTCGGTGCGCGACATGCTCGGGCTCGCCGACCGGGCGCAGGTGTTCGACCTGTTCGAAGCGGTCATGGCGGGCGAGGTCAAGACCGCGTTCGACGAATTGGCGCGCCAGTACGAGGCGGGGGTCGACCCGTTGGTCGTGGTGCAGGATCTCCTCGAGCTGACCCATTGGCTGACGCGCGTCAAGCTCACGCCCGGGGCGGTGAAAGCGATCACCGTGGCCGAGGTCGAGCGCCGACGCGGGACCGAGCTCGCGGAAAGGCTTTCGCTGGCGGAGCTCACGCGGACGTGGCAGATGCTGCTCAAGGGCCTCGAAGAGACGCGGACGGCGCCCGAACCGCTGGCCGCGGTCGAGATGGTGCTGGTGCGGCTGGCCTATGTCGCCGATCTGCCGACGCCCGGCGAGCTGGTCAAGGCGATCCGCGACGGCGGCGGGGCGGCCGAGGCGGCGAGCTCGCCCGCGCCCCCGCCGGGCGGCGACGGCGGGGCGCCC
>JACZUY010000005.1 GCA_022572945.1 Pseudomonadota bacterium | reverse complement strand
GTTTTTCGTCGAGGCGCTGACCGATTACTTCGTCTGGAAGCAGTTTCCGCGCGGCGTTTTGAGCGAGGAGGACGGCGCGTTCCTGGTCGAGCGGGTCACCGCCGATGGCGAAATCCGGAACAAGACCGAATTCGAGCTCCTCGTCGATATCGTCTACAAGGCCGAGGGCTGCCCCGAGGTCGTCCTTCTGTTGGTGTTGGGGGCGGTCAAGGCGAGCGTGCTCGCGGGCGGGGGCAAGCTGTTCGGCAAGGGCCGACGCCGCCGCGGCGTCATCGACCGGGCCGACGTCGAGATCATCAAGAAGGTGATTTACGGCACCGGCGGCGGCGGCGGCTTCACCGTCACCCGCCGCGAGGCCGGATTGGTCTTCGAGCTCAACGACGCGACGGTCGAGAAGAAGAACACCAACATCTGGAAACCGCTGTTCGTGTGCGCGGTTGGCAACTACGTGATGTTCCCGCGCGGCGCGCCAAAGACGATGACCCGCGAAAGGGCGCTACAATGGGAGGAATTTCTCGCGGATCGCTCCTCGATCTTCAGCGACCTCGGCAAGTCGTTCGAAGCCTGGGGAGCGGAACGGCGCCGCGAGGCCGAGGCCCCGGCGCGCGAGGCGGAGGCCGCGGCGGAGGCCTACGAGCGCACCACGGTGGACGAGGAAGAGGCCCGCTGGCTGATTGCGCGGACCACCGAGGACGATATCCACCACGACAACGAAAGGGCGCTGCTCATCTACATCAAGGAGATGGCGCCGGAAATTCATCCCTCGCTCGGCCCGCTGTTCGAAAAGTTTGGCGTGACGTTACGGCATCCAACATGTGCGCGGTTCGCGATCTCGGAGAGCTCGATGGTCCGGTTCTCGTCTTCGGCGGGCCTTGCGGCAACCTGGAGGCGACCGAGGCGGTGCTCGCCGAGGCCCGGCGCCTGGGCATTCCGCCCGGGCGCACGATCTGCACCGGCGACGTGGTCGCGTACTGCGCCGATCCGCGGGCGACGGTCGATGCGGTGCGCGGGGCCGGGATCCCGGTCGTCATGGGCAACGTCGAGGAATCGCTCGCCACCGGCTCGGACGACTGCGGCTGCGGCTACGTCGAGGGCTCGACGTGCGATATCTTGTCGCTTCAATGGTTCGGTTACGCGCGCGCCGCGATCGACGACGAGGCGCGGGCGTGGATGGCCGCGTTGCCCCGGGGCCTGCGCTTCGAGCTCGGCGGGCGACGGCTGCTTGCGGTCCATGGGGCGCCGTCGGCGATCGGCCGCAACATCTACGGCTCGGACCCGGACCACGAACTTGCGCGCGAAATCGACGCGAGCGGCTGCGATGGGGTGATCGGCGGACACAGCGGCCTGCCGTTCACGCGCATCGTCGATGGGCGGCTCTGGCACAACGCCGGGGTCGTCGGATTGCCCGCCAACGACGGGACGCCGAGGGGGTGGTACAGCCTGCTCAGCCGTGAGAACGGCGGCATCGCGGTCGAGCTCCGGCCGCTCGATTACGACCACGCGCGCGCCGCCGCCAAGATGCGCGCGCGCGGTTTGCCCGAGGCGTATGCGGAGGCGCTCGAAACCGGCCTGTGGCCGGATATGGATGTGCTGCCGCCCGCCGAACGCGCGCTGAAGGGCGTCGAAATTTCCCCCAGCCAGGTGTTCTGGTGCGCCTGAGCGTTCCGGTCACGCTGTTGGCGCTGGTGCTATCGATCGGCGCGGCGGCGCAATCGGCGGCGACGTGGACACGAGGCGCGGCCATGCCCGCCGGGCGCTCCGAGATCGCCGCCGCGGCGCTCGACGGGCGCATCTACGTCGCTGGCGGGATGCACCCGCTCGGCGCGACCGCGGCGTTCACCGCTTACCGTCCGGCGGCCGACGAATGGCAGAAGCTGGCGCCGCTGCCCGAGGCGGTCCACCACCTGGCGCTCGCCGCGGCCGATGGCAGGATTTACGCGACCGGCGGCTACGCCTCGTTCACCTTCTCGGCTGATATCCGCGCCGCCTGGGCCTACGACGCCGCGGCAAACCAATGGTCGCGCATCGCCGACATGCCCGGGCCGCGCGCGGCGCACGCGATGGCGGCGATCGACGGCAAGGTCTACGTCGTTGGCGGGACGGGTCCCGAGCCCCGGGCGCTGTGGGTCTATGACCCCGGAACCGACAGGTGGCGTGCCGACAGGGCGCCGCTGCCGACCCCGCGCGAGCACCTCGCGGCGATCGCGCTCGGCGGCAAGCTCTACGTCATCGGCGGGCGCGGCCACGGCCACGGCAACCGGGCGACGGTCGAGGTCTACGACCCGGAAACCGACTCGTGGACGCAACGCGCGTCGATGGCGAATCCGCGCGGGGGGTTCGCGGCCGCGGCGGTCGGCGCGCGCATTCATGTGACCGGCGGCGAGGCGTTCGATCCGTACGAGACCTTCGACAGCCACGAAATCTACGATCCGGCGGCCGACCGCTGGACGCCGGGCCCGCCGCTGCCGACGGCGCGCCACGGTCTTGCGTCGGCCGGGCTCGGCGGGCGCTGGTACGTGATCGGCGGCGCCACCAAGGCGGCGATGATGACGCTGGTGTCGCTCTCCGATCTCGTCGAAATCTACACGCCTGGTCCGTAACGCGCCGTCGCCGACCGCTCAGCGCAAGCGTTTTCGCTCCTCGACGAGCACGCCGGAGGCCGCGAGGGCGTCGATCTCCGCCGCCCCGTAGCCGGCCTCGGCGAGCACCTCGCGGCCGTGCTCGCCGAAGCGCGGCGGCGGCCGTTGTACCCGGCCGGGCGTGCGCGCGAGCTTGATCGGAATGCCGGTGCCGCGGTAGCCGCCCATCTCCACGACCATGTCGCGGTGGCGCGTGTGTTCGTGCTCGAGGACAGAGGGGACGTCGCGCACCGGACCCGACGGCACGCCCAGCGCGAGCAACCGGTCGCACAGCGCCTCGCCGTCGTGCGGCGCGAGCAGGGCGCCGAGTTCGGCGTTGAGCGCCGCGCGGTTGGTTAAGCGATCGGCGTTGCTGGCGAAACGCGCCTCGCCGGCGAGCTCCGGCTTGCCGAGCTCGGCGCACAGAATGTGAAACTGGCGATCGTTGCCGACCGCGAGGAAGACGTGGCAGGTGGCGGTGGCGAACTGGTCGTAGGGCGAGACGTTGGAATGCGAATCGCCGATCAGCTTGGGTGGCTTGCCCGACATGAACCAGTTCGCCGCGTGCGGATGCAACAGGCTGATGGCGCTGTCGTAGAGCGTCACCTCGACGAACTGGCCGGATCCCGAGCGCTCGCGTTCGAGCGCCGCCATCAGGATCGCGTTGACCGCGATCAGTCCGGCGCCGAGATCGACGATCGGCGTGCCGACGCGCACCGGCCCGCAGGCGGGAGAGCCGTTGATGCTGATGATCCCGGCGCAGGCCTGCACCGCGGCGTCGTAACCGGGCATGCCGCCCAGCGGCCCGTCGGCGCCGAAGCCGCTGACGCGGCAATGAATGAGCCGGGGAAAGCGCTCCTTGAGGACTTCGCAGTAGCCGATCCCCCACTTCTCGAGCGTGCCGATGCGGAAGTTCTCGACCAGGACGTCGGCACCCTCGAGCAGCCGCAGCAGGACCTCGCGGCCTTCGCCGCGCGACAGGTCGAGCGCGACGCCGCGCTTGTTGCGGTTGATGCCGGCGTAGTACGAGCTCACGCCGTCCTCGAACGGCGGCCCCCAATCGCGCGTCTCGTCGCCCTGCGGCGGTTCGATCTTGATGATCTCGGCGCCGTGGTCGCCGAGGATCTGGGTGCAGTAAGGCCCCCCGAGCACGCGCGTGAGGTCGATCACGCGAAGCCCGGCGAGCGCGCCTTTCGAGGTTTCGGTCATGCGTCCTCCGTCTGAACAGCGGCCCCGAACACCGAAGCGGCGAAGCGGGGATAGGATTCGGCGACCTCCGCGGCCAGCGGTGCGCGCATCAATTTCAGCATGTTGTCGGTCGGCGGCTCGGTGACCGGCGCGGTCGCCGGTCGAAGCCAGCGGCGTTGCGCGCCGCTTGTCATGCGCCCGGCATCACGGCGCGCCCCGCGCCTGACCGGGCAACCTCGGCAGGCCGTCGTACGCGGCACGGAATCATGAAAGTGAATTCTAGCGGCTGGCGAGCACGTAGTTGCGCAGCACCCGGGCCTCCATCTCGGTTTCGTCGAGGCGGTGTTTGACGACGTCGCCGATGCTGACGATGCCTTTGAGCTCGCCCTCCTCGATGACCGGCAGGTGTCGAAACCGGTTGACCGTCATCACCTTCATCACCTCGGAGATGGTGTCCGTGGTCTTGCAACTCTTCACGTCGGAGGTCATGACGTCGCGCACCTGCATCTCCAGGGCGCGTTCGCCGTTCGCCGCGATGATGCGGATGACGTCGCGCTCCGAAATGATTCCGATCACGGCGCCGTGGTCATCGCGGACAACGGCGGCGCCGATGTTCTTGAGGTTCAGCAGCCGCACCGTCGCCGCAACCGATTCCCCCGGCCCGGTGCTGACCACTTCGCTGCCCTTGGTCTTCAGAATATCCAAAACGTGCATTACGCGGTCCTCCTGCCGACCTCCAAACCGCTCACGGCAAAACCGGGCGCGGCGCTCGTTCGCCGCCCGCGGCTCCAACAGATTTCGACCTTACTGTCTGCGTATCCGACGCTTATAGCGTGAAACCGCCGGAACGTGAAAGGGGTGACGACGCCGATGCATCGAAAACGCGGTCGACACGATTCTGTTGTATGCCGCGCCCATCGCGCAAGCTCAATCGTTCGCGCGGCGGCTGATTCGGTTCTTTATTCGGGTGCGGTGCGTGAAACCTGGGGGATTTCGGGTTTCCAATGCTCCACCAGCGCCTCGGCCTCGCGGAGCTCGCCGCGCGACAGGGAGCGCTTGGCGATCATCCGTTGGCGCGCCGCGCCCGGGTAGTTCTGCTGTTCCGCCAGGCTCGACCAGAGATAGGCCTGAATCGGCTCATTGGCGACGCCCCATCCCCTGAGGTACAGATACGCTAGATTGTTCTGCGCCGGCGCGTAGCCTCGCCCGGCGGCGCGGCGGTACCATTCGGCCGCGACGGCGTGGTTCCTGCCGACGCCTTCGCCGATGGCGTAGAGAAGGCCCAGATGGTACTCGGCCCGCACCAGACCCTGTTCGGCGGCGCGGCCATACCATTTGATCGCTTCGGCGTAGCTCTGCTCGACGCCGAGGCCGCCTTCGAACATCGATCCGAGCAGGAACTGGGCCTCGGCGTCGCCGTTCTCGGCGGGCGGCGAGAGTTCGTGCAGCGCCGTGGGGTAGTCGCCGTTTCTGAATGCGCCGGCTCCGGTGTCGAGACCGGCGAGGGCAGGATTACCGAGGGCAAGAAAAACCAGCGCGGCGGCGGAGCAGACGCGACGATAGAGCCCGGGGCGCGGCGTGGATTCGCCGTTCACGCGCCGTGCTAATGCGAATCGAGCCACGCTTGCGCGAGACGCTTCGCCTCTTCGATCTGCGCGGCGGTCATCGACAGCTCGTTGCGGTCGCGGCGCTCGCGCGCCGTTCTCGAGCCACGCATTGCGGCAAGACTGAACCACATGTGCGCCTTGATGACGTCCGTGGCTATGCCGTGGCCACGAAGGTAGAGCGCTCCGAGGAGGTATTGCGCGTTGGCGTTGCCCTGGTCGGCAGCCTTTTGATACCAACGGACGGCCTCGGCATGGTCGTGCTTCACACCCTTGCTGTTATAGTAAAACGTGGCGAGGCTGGTTTGCGCCGGGGCATGGCCCTGATCCGCGGCCATTCGATACCAGCGCACGGCCTCGACGGCATCGGGTTCGACGCCCTTGCCTTTTTCGAACATGACCCCGAGCTGGAACTGCGCCCGGATATCGCCGTCCTCGGCGAGCGGGAGCCATTCCAGCCGCGCCGTCTCGTAATCGCCGGCGGTGTACGCGTACCAGCCGATGTCGAAGCCCGCCCATGCCGGCGGTGCGAGCACGGACAACGCGATGGCAAGAATTGCGAATCGTCTCACCACTCTACCCCCTTTGCCCAGGCCGCAATCAACCTATCCCAAAGCCCGATCGAAGGCCAGCCGGAGGTCGCCGGCGTGTCGCCGATCTGGTGTTCGGCCCCGGGCCTCCGCGGCCCATGCAATATTGCCGCTTTTCTCGCGGCGATTCTGTGGCATGCTTTATAGCGTTGGAGAGGGGCGCGGAGCGGCAGGCGCCCGCTGACCGGCGGGGCCGGTTCTCCAGGAGGCCGAGAGAATGGCGGAAAAATCAGAGCGTCGGCTCGATACGATTCGACTGTTTGCCGATCTCGATCCCGAGGTCATCAGAGATGTCGAGCGTCATTGCCGTTGGCGCGAGTACGCCGTCAACGAAAATATTCTCGACCGCGACAGTCAAGGCGGCGACGTGTACTTCGTCGTGCGCGGCTCGGTGCTCATCGTCAACTATTCGTTCACCGGCCGCGAGATCGCGCTCGCCCGTATCGGCGCGAGGAGCTACTTCGGCGAGTTGGCGGCGATCGACGGCCAGCCGCGCTCGGCGAGCGTCGTCGCGCTCGAGCCGTCGCTGGTCGCGGCGGTGGAGCCAAAGCTGTTCAACCTGCTGGTGGAAAAGCACCGCGAGCTCTCGATGCGGCTGTTGCGGCGGCTTGCGCGCATCATCCGCACCTGCGACGACCGCATCATGGATCTCAGCACGCTCGGCGCCCACCAGCGCGTCTATCTCGAGCTTCTCCGGCTCGCGCAACCCGATCCCGACGACGACGGCGCGCTTGTGGTCTCGCCGATGCCGGCGCAGAAGGAGATCGCGAGCAAGGCGAGCACGACGCGCGAGACCGTCACCCGCGCGATCAGCCAACTCGTCGCCGACGGCGTCGCCGAACGCAGCCACAAGAGCCTGCGCTTTCACGACCGGGCGCGCCTCGAGCGCCTCGCCACCTCGCTCGACCCCGACTGGGGCGAGGAAGGCGCGCGCTAGCGCGGGTTCGTGTCCACGAAGGGCGATGGTCGCGCGGGTGAGGCGGTGCGCGTGATTTTCTGCTGCCCGGCGCCGATAGCGCGGACGGGCGGCGATGGTAAAGGGAGGGTTGCATGGCCAAGGAGCTTCCGACGCACGCGCAAGTGGTCATCATCGGCGGCGGCATCGTCGGCTGCAGCGTCGCCTACCACCTGAACAAGCTGGGCTGGACCGATGTGGTGCTGCTCGAGCGCAAGCAGCTCACCTGCGGCACCACTTGGCACGCCGCGGGGCTGGTGCGGCAGACCCTGGGCAGCTATACGCTGACGCGCCTCGCCAAATATTCGATGGAGCTGTTCAAGGGCCTCGAAGCGGAGACCGGGCAAGCCACGGGCCTCAAGCAGAACGGCAGCATCGGCATCGCCGTCAACGAGGCGCGGTGGGAGGAGCACCGGCGCGCCGCCGACTTGGCCAAGACCTGGGGCATCGAAGCCGAGCTCATCACGCCGAAGGAGGCGCAGGCGCTCTATCCGATCCTCAACGTCGACGACGTCATCGGCGCCGTCTATTGCCCCAGCGACGGCCAGACCAACCCGGCGGACACGGCGATGGCGCTGGCCAAGGGCGCGCGCATGGGCGGGACGCGGATCTTCGAGGGCACCAGGGTCACCAAGGTCCACCGGCGCGACGGCCGGGTCACTGGCGTGGCCACCGATCGCGGCGACATCGAGGCCGAGGTTGTCGTCAACTGCGCCGGCATGTGGGCGCGCGAAGTCGGCCTGATGTGCGGCGTCAATGTGCCGTTGCACGCGTGCGAGCACTTCTACGTCGTCACCGAGCCGATGGAAGGCGTGACGCCCGACCTGCCGGTGCTCCGCGACATGGACGGTTGCGCCTATTACAAGGAGGACGCCGGCAAGCTGCTGATCGGCGCGTTCGAGCACGACGCCAAGCCGTGGGGCATGGACGGCATCCCCACTGATTTCTCGTTCGACGAGCTTCCCGAGGACCTCGACCATTTCGCGCCGGTGCTCGAAGGCGCCCTGCACCGCGTGCCGGCGCTCGAAAAGGTCGGCATCCGCACGTTCTTCAACGGACCCGAGAGCTTCACCCCCGACGTCCGCTACCACATCGGCGAGGCGCCCGAACTCAGGAACTTCTTTGTGCTTGCGGGCTTTAACTCGATCGGCATCCAGTCCTCGGGCGGCGCCGGCAAGGCGCTCGCCGAGTGGATCGTCGGCGGCGAGGCGCCGTTCGACCTCTCCGAACTCGACATCCGGCGCATGCAGCCGTTCCAGAACAGCAAGACCTACCTGTTTCACCGCGTCGCCGAATCCCTGGGGCTGCTCTACGACATGCACTG
The DNA here is from genome assembly GCA_022572945.1 of Pseudomonadota bacterium. Classification (GTDB taxonomy): domain Bacteria; phylum Pseudomonadota; class Alphaproteobacteria; order JAAXGF01; family JAAXGF01; genus JACZUY01. The sequence continues at coordinate 22,833 of JACZUY010000005.1, read as the reverse complement.
GCCGTTCCGGCAGTACGAGAGCGCGCGCGGCGTGCGCACCTCGCCGCTGCACGGGCGGCTCGCGGCGCGCGGCGCGTGCTTCGGCGAGGTGGCGGGATGGGAGCGGCCCAACTGGTACGCGCCCGACGGCGTCGAGCCGCGCTACGTTTACAGCTACAAGCGGCAGAACTGGTTCGACTATTCCGCGGCCGAGCACAAGGCGGTGCGCGAGGCGGTGGGGCTCTTCGACCAGACCTCGTTCGCCAAGTTCCTCGTCCAGGGCCGCGACGCCGAGGCGGCGTTGCAGCGCATCTGCGCCAACGACGTGGCGGTGCCGGTGGATCGCGTGGTCTACACCCAATGGCTCAACCACAAGGGCGGCATCGAGGCCGACCTCACCGTCGTGCGGCTCGCCGAGGCCGCCTTCATGGTGGTGACCGGCGCCGCCGTCGCGGTCCACAACCACGACTGGCTGATGCGCCACATCCCCGACGACGCCAACGTCACCGTGACCGACGTAACCTCGGGCTACGCGGTGATCGGTGTCATGGGGCCCAACAGCCGGGCGCTCCTCTCGCGCGTCACCGGGGCCGACCTCGCGAACGAATCTTTTCCCTTCGGCGCCTCGAAGGAGATCGAGCTCGGCTACGCTCGGGTGCGCGCGACGCGTATCTCCTACGTCGGCGAGTTGGGATGGGAGCTTTACATTCCCACCGAGTTCGCCCGCGGCGTATTCGACGCGATCGTCGCCGAGGGCGACGAATTCGGGCTCAGGCTGGTCGGCGTGCACGCCATGGACTCGTTGCGCATCGAGAAGGCGTACCGCCACTGGGGCCACGACATCACCTGCGAGGACACGCCGATCGAGGCGGGGCTCGCCTTCGCCTGCCGCCTCGACAAAAACGTGCCGTTCATCGGCCGCGACGCGGTGCTCGCGCAGAAGCGATGCGGCGTGAGCCGGCGGCTCGTCCAGTTCCTGCTCGCCGACCCCGAGCCGCTGGTCTATCACAACGAGCGGATCTTGCGCGACGGCGAGCAGGTCGGCTACCTGACCTCGGGCAACTACGGCCACTGGCTCGGCGGCGCGGTCGGCCTCGGCTACGTCAACAACCCGGACGGGGTCTCCGCCGATTGGGTCAACGCCGGCGCCTACGAGATCGCGGTCGCGGGCGAACGCTTCCCGGCCAAGGCGAGCCTCAGGCCGATGTACGACCCCGCGAGCGAGCGCATGAAGGTGTGAGCGGGGCGGCCAATCGCGAGAGCCGGCTTCGAACTCATGAACCTGCTTTATTTCAATCGCTTATCGTTGTTTTCCAAGAATAGAAATGAACAACGAATCCGAATTCCTTGATACTGAGTCGAAAACGATCGTTCGGAATTCAGATCGATTCTGTTTTGTTCTCAAATGGTTACATTATGAACAAAATGTTTGATCTTAAGAAATAACTCTTGTAATCAGATATTCGGGGACTCTGATAAAAACACGCCCCATAAGTCAGGGACGACACGCCATGTTATTGACACCGCCCCGCGGGCGCTACGGCGTGGTCTACGCAGACCCGCCGTGGAGGTTCGCCACCTATAGCGCCAAGGGGAAGGGACGCAGCCCGGAGGCGCACTACTCGTGCATGAGCTTCGATCAGATCCGGCGTTTGCCGGTCGCCGACTGGGCGGCGGACGACAGCATCCTTCTGCTCTGGGTCACCGACCCGCTCCTGCCCAAGGGGCTTGAGTTGATCGAGGCGTGGGGGTTCACGTACAAGACCGTCGGCTTTTATTGGGCCAAGCTCAACAAGGCGGCGACGCCTCACGCTTATTGCGATCGCGATTTCTTCACCGGGCTCGGCTACTGGACGCGCGCCAACCCCGAGCAGTGCCTGCTGGCGACGCGCGGCCACCCGAAGCGGTTGGCGAGCGACGTGCGCCGGCTGGTGGTGGCGCCCAGGCGCGAGCACAGCCGCAAGCCCGACGAGGTCTACGAGCATATCGAGCGGCTCGTGCCGGGGCCCTACCTCGAGCTGTTCGCGCGCAGCCGGCGCGAAGGTTGGGAAGGCTGGGGGACCGAGACCGGCCTGTTCGAGAGAGGCGCGGCGGCGACGCGCAAGTGGCCGTCGGACCTGACCAAGCCGGGGGCGTGGCCGGTCGCGGCGCGCGCGCCAACGCTTCCCCGCGTCAACCGGCGGGATTGAACGCTGGGTTCAGCCGCCGCTCTGCGTCTGGATGAGCGGGGGGCTGGTGTCCGCATCGGCGGTGGTCACTGGATCGGGCACGGAAACCGTATAGGCCCCACCGCAACCGCCTGCCGCGAAGGCCGGCGCGGCAAAGGCCAGGATCGCGGCCCCGGTAAGCACGGAAGTGACCAGCTTCTTCATTAAAAAAACGTCTCCCGAGCGCCTGCGTCCTCGGCGCGCTTTGAACGACGCCCGGCGGGCCGCGTCAAGCGAATCGCGGGCACTCCGTTGCTGACCCAAGGGCACAATCACATGATACCATATCCTGTAGACGGCGAACACGAAGAGAGGAGAGGCTTATGCGTATGACCATCCTTGTGGCGATTGCCGTGATCGCCTTCTCCGGGACCGCCTATGCGTACGAAAGCGGCGCCACTTGCGATGCCGAGGAGGATATCGAGCAGCAGATCGTTTTGGAGGGAACCACGCCAACCCCTGACCAGTCCCCGGCGCCCGCGAGCTGATCGTACGACCGCCGGGCGCGCCATTCGCCGTTGTCATGGCCCGGCCGAGGACGTTGTTTCCAGGGAAGGTGCGATGAGCATGCGCGACAACACGACCGAGGAGTGCCCCACCTTCGTCACCCACCTCGAATGCTCGGCCACCGGCGAGCGCCACCAGGCCGACCGGCTTCACGGGCTGTCGCGGGCGGGAAAGCCCTTGCTCGTGCGCTACGACCTCGCCGCGCTCGGCGAGGCGATCGACAAGGAGACGCTCGCGCGGCGGCCGGCCGACATGTGGCGCTACCGCGAGTTCCTCCCCGTCCGCCGCGCCGAGAACATCGTCTCGCTCGGCGAGACCGCGACGCCGATCGTCGCCGTTCCGCGGCTTGCGGCGAAGCTCGGCGGCGGCGAGTTGTTGATCAAGGACGAAGGCCGCCTGCCGACCGGATCGTTCAAGGCGCGCGGTCTCGGGATGGCGGTCTCGATGGCCAAGGAGCTCGGGGTCGCGCGCATGGCGATCCCGACCGCGGGCAACGCGGGCGCGGCGCTCGCGGCTTATGCGAGCCGCGCGGGAATCGAGGCTTACGTGTTCTGCCCCGACGACGCGCCCGAGGTGGCGATCAGCGAGATCGAATATCAGGGCGCCAGGGTCTACCGCGTCAACGGGCTCATCAACGACTGCGGCCGGATCGTCACAGACGGCAGGGAGGCGATGGGCTGGTTCGACGCCTCGACGCTGAAGGAGCCCTACCGCATCGAGGGCAAGAAGACGATGGGCCTCGAGCTCGCCGAGCAGTTCGGGTGGGACACGCCCGACGTGATCTTCTACCCCACCGGCGGCGGCACCGGTCTGATCGGCATGTGGAAGGCGTTCGCCGAGCTCGGCGAGATCGGCTGGATCGGGAGTAAACGCCCGCGCATGGTCGCGGTGCAGGCGGCGGGCTGCGCGCCGATCGTCAAGGCGTTCGAAGCGGGCGCCGAGCACGCCGAGCCGTGGGCGCACGCGCACACCATCGCCGCCGGCATGCGCGTGCCCGCCGCCATCGGCGACTTCCTGATCCTGCGCGCGGTGCGCGAAAGCAACGGCTTCGCCATCGCCGTCGACGACGAGACGATCGAGGCGGCGCGCGCCGAGGTGGCGCGCGAAGAGGGCCTGCACCTCTGCCCAGAAGGCGCGGCGACCTATGCCGCGTACGAGCAGGCGCTATCCGACGGCCGGGTCTCGAAGGACGAAACCGCGCTGCTGTTCAACTGCGGAAACGGCCTCAAGTACCCGATGCCGCCCGTCACCCGCCGCCTCGACTGCACCAGGCCGATCGACTACGCGGCGTTGTAATACGGATTCCGCATGATTCGGTCCGCTGGCCACCAGATGGAGCGTGTGGTTGGGCGGGTGGTCTCGGGGTCGTCAGCGAGGGCCGGGCAGCGGCGATGTAATAAGGGGACACAATACTTAATTTCCGGAATTAAGTATTGTGTCCCCTTATTACCATCCTCACCGCCATCATCCGTGGTGGCGAGGAAGCCAATCACGTCACCCAGGAATCAACCAACCGGAAACCGTATTATACGGTTTCCGGTTGAATCGTTCGGCCCTCGTGGTTCGACAGGCTGCCTACTCCGCCGACCTTCCTTCGCCCGCCGAAGCGGGCTACGCGAAGGCGGGAGCAGCCACCTCGGCTGCGAAACCATGAGGGCCTCACTCTGAGCTTGTCGAAGGGCGAGGCCCGAATTGATCAGCCGGAAACGGTATAAAACACCAAGGCGCCAAGACACAAAAATTCACCAAGGTCACTTGTTCCTTGGTGTCTTCGTGACTTGGTGGTGTGGCTTGTCTTCGGCGTTCCGCAAATTCGAACGGTGACGGGCTACTCCGCGGCGGCGGCTTGGGCGCAGGGCAGGGCGACGCCGGTGGCGACGGCGAGCTCGCGGCACAGGAAGTCGGCGATCGCGCCCATGCCGCGGCCGGGCATGCCGGCCTCTTCCTCGGCCTGCGGGTTGTAGTTGGTGTTGGTGTTGACGTCGTAGGTGTAGGCCGCGCCGTCCGCGTCGAGGATGAACTCGACGCCGGCGACCTCGATGTCGTTGGCGGCGAGGAAGCTGGCGTAGCGCCCGACGAGCGGGCTCTCGAAATCATCGACGATGCTGAACAGCCCCGGCGGCTTCTCGCCCGCGGGGCGGAACGTCTCCTCGACGCGGCAGGCGTCGGCCGGGCACAGCTCGAAGCCTTCCGAGGTGTCGACGCGGACCGCGTAGACGATCCTGCCGCCGACGAACTCGACGCGGGTGATGAACGGCTCGGGCGCGGCGATGTACTGCTGCACCAGGGTCACGCCGTCGACCGAGTCCTCGAAGTCGGGGCCGTTGACGTACGCTTCGAGCCCGCCCGTGCTGTAGAACAGGCGCACGCCGAGGCCCATGCCGGCGCGATTGTGCTTGGTGATGAACGGGCCGTCGAAGGCGCGCGCCGCCTCGACGATGTGCTCGCGCCCGACCGCGGCCAGGGTGCGCGGCGTGCGGATGCCGTGGGCCTCGAGCGCGGCGTACTGGGCCACCTTGCTGACTTCGAGCTGCACCGCGCGCCAGCCGTTGACGACGCGCCGGTCGTGGCGTTCGAGCCAGGCGAGCACGCAGGCGGTGTACTCGGGGGCAAAGCGGTGCCCGCGGGTGTGCGACGACGCGCTCATGCGGTTGTAGAACACGCCCTCGGGCGGGGCCTCGGCGAGATCGATGTGGCCCTGGTCGAGGTGCCAGTCCTCGTAGGGCAGGCCGCGCTCGGCGAAGGCCGCGCGCAGCGGCTCCATCCAGGCGTTGTTTTCGTGGATGACGTAAACCCTAGGCTCGCTCATGGCGCCCTCCGGCGGCGTATCCTCGTACCAGCGGGCCGACGGAAAAGCCCGCCGCGGCTAATTGCCGGGGCGGGGTCCGCCACCTCTTTAGCCGCATTTGTTTCGCGCCCGCAATCTGGTCGATCAAATCGGCGCGGTGGACTCAAAGAATGGGCGATTTCGCCCAAAAGTCAAGCTCTCGGCCGCGCAACCCTATGGGCGGCCAAACGAATATCAGGAGATCGAGCCGATCCCGCAGGCGCCGGTCGGCAGCTCGCCTTCGGCGAAACGCGCGAGCCGGTAAGGGGTGATATCGACGTTGGTCTCGATTCCGAGCACGCTCCGCGCCAGCACCTTGCCGACCGCGGGGGCGAGCTTGAAGCCGTGACCCGCCACCCCGTCGGCATTATTGTCCGGAACCATGCCGCGTAATCAATCGAAAAGCGCTCCGTCCTTGCGGACATCCGCGCCTCGAGACACGGAGGACATCGCAAGGGGTCGCCGATTCGCGTTCGGTCGCAATTGGCGGCGTTTTCTCGCGACCGTGAGCGAGCCGCGCATCGCCGAGGCCGAACGGTCGCTCGCGGAGATGCTCGGCGTAACCGACCTCTCCGGAAAGCGGTTTCTCGACATCGGCTGCGGCAGCGGGCTGTTCGGTCTGGCGGCGCGGCGGCTCGGCGCGCACGTGCACGGCTTCGACGACGATCCGGAATCGGTCGCCTGCGCCCGCGTCCTCAAGAATCGCTTCGCGGCCGACGACGCCGGCTGGGTGATCGAACAGGGTTCGGTGCTCGATGCCGAATGGCTCGCGTCGCTCGGCGGCTTCGACGTGGTTTACGCATGGGGCGTCCTGCATCACACCGGCGACATGGCGCGGGCGCTGGAAAACGCCGCCGCCGCGGTCGCCGGGGGCGGGCGCCTGTTCATCGCCATCTACAACGACCAGGGCCTGGATCAGCCGGTACTGGACGCTGGTCAAGAGGCTTTACAACGCCAGCGCCGTGGCGCGCCCTTTGCTGGTTCTCGTGCATTGCCCGTACTTGTTCGGCGCGCGCTTCGCCGTCCGCGCGCTGAGCGGCCGGCTGATGCTCGAGCGCGGCATGTCGTTGTGGCACGACATGATCGACTGGCTCGGCGGCTATCCCTTCGAGGTCGCGAAGCCGGATGCAATCGTCGCTTTCCACCGCGAACGGGGGTTCGCGGCGCTGCGCGTGAAAACCTGCGGCCGGCGCCACGGCTGCAACGAGTTCGTCTTCGAACGGACCCGGCGGTGACGCCGGCGCATCGCCCTGACCGGCCGCCGGGGTGCGCCGGCTTTGCGGCGCAAGATGTGTCGTGCTATTCACTGGTGTCAACGCTTTCTGGCAAGGATCGGAGAGCCATGGGTCCGCAATCGGCCGTGGGGGTCGCGCCCACGAAAGCGGCGGGGAACGAAAACTTCCCGGTCGGGTCGTGGCTGCTGCCGGCGAAGCTGCGGCCCCATGTCGCGCTGTTCTATTCGGTTGTCCGGGCGGCCGACGACATCGCCGATCATCCCGACCTGAACGCCGACGAGAAGATTGCCCGCATCGACGCCGTCGATGCGGCGTTGGCGGGCGCCGCGCCGGCGCCGGCGGGCTACGAAGCGGCGGATCGGCTTCGCGAGAACCTCGAATCGATCGGCGTTCCGGTGGGGCACGCCCGCGATCTGCTCACCGCGTTCCGGCAGGACGCGACCAAGCGGCGTTATCGCGACTGGAACGACCTGCTCGGCTATTGCCGCTTTTCGGCCAACCCGGTGGGGCGGTTCCTTCTCGACCTGCACGGCGAGGGAAGCGCCGGCCATGCGTCTTCGGACGCCCTATGCACGGCGCTTCAGATCATCAATCACTTGCAGGACTGCCAGGCGGATTACAAGGACCTCGACCGCGTCTATCTGCCGCTCGATTGGTTCGACGCCGCCGGCATCGGCGTCGAGGAGCTTGCGCGGCCCGAGGCGGGCCCAGCGCTCCGCCGGGTGCTCGACCGCACCCTCGACGGCGTCGATGCGCTGGTCGCCGAGGCCCGGCCGCTGGTCCCGGCGATCCGGCATTCGGGCATGCGCCGCGAGGCGGCGGTGATCGTCGCGCTCGCCGAGGGTCTCGCACGGGAGCTCAGGCGACGCGACCCGCTCGCCGGGCGTGTCGAGCTGTCGGGCGCGGGAAAGCTGCGCTGCGCCGCGCGCGGCATCGTCCGCAGCTTCGTCGAGGCGAGCAATCCGCCCGATCCCGCGGCGCTCTACACCCGCGCGCGGGTGCGGCGCTCGGGCACGTCGTTCTACTGGGCGATGCGGCTCCTGGCCAAGCCGAAGCGCGAGGCGATGTTCGCGATCTACGCCTTTTGCCGCGAGGTCGACGACATCGCTGACGGGCCCGGTTCGCCGGAGGCCAAGGGCGCGGCGCTCGCCGCCTGGGGCGATGAGATCGCGGCGCTTTTCGAGGGCCGGTCCCGGGGGTTGATAGCCCGGGCGCTCGCCGATCCGGTCGCCCGCTTCGGGCTGCGGCGCGAAGACTTCACCGATGTTCTGCGCGGCGTCGGGATGGACGCGAACGGCGCCATGTGCGCGCCGTCGATGGCCGATCTCCGCCTCTATTGCACCCGTGTCGCCGGCGCCGTGGGGCTGCTCTCGGTGCGCGTGTTCGGTTGCGGCGATGGACGCGCGGACGCTTTCGCGCTTGCGGTCGGCGAGGCGCTTCAGCTCACCAATATCCTGCGCGACGTTGCCGAGGACGCCGCCGTTGGTCGCCTTTACCTGCCGCGCGACGCGCTCGACGCGGCCGGCATATCGGAGCGCGATCCGGCAGCGGTCGTCGCCCACCCGGCGCTGCCGCGCGCGTGCGCCGCGGTCGCCGCGCTCGCGCGGCAACGTTTCACCGAGGCGCGATCGATGCTGTCCGCCATGCCGCCCGGCGACCGGACCGCGTTGCGTCCGGCGGTCGTCATGATGGCGGTGTACAGCCGGTTGCTCGACCGCCTCGTCGGCGACGGATGGCGGCGGCCCGAACGGCCGGTCAGGGTGCCCGGGCCCGAGAAGATGTGGCTTGCGCTGCGCCACGGCGTGCTGTCGCCGCGATGACGCGCGTCGTCGTGCGAATGCGGGGCGGGCGGAAAGGGCGGGCCGGCGTTCGCCCCGTATTTCGTTTGCGGTCTGGGCGTGGCCGATGTAAGGGACGATCATGCGCGGGCGCGACGATTGGCGGAACGGGCTCGAAATAAGAGGTACATGACGTTCCCGGAAACCATTCGGGTTGCGGACACGGTCGGGGAATTTCCGATGAGAGCGATCATTCTGGCGGCGGGCGCCGGCTGGCGCCTGGAGTTTGACGGCGATCGTCTGCCCAAGGTCCTGCTCTCTTTCGGCGGCAAGACGCTGCTGCGCCGGCACATCGAGATCCTTTACCACTGCGGCGTCGACGAGGTTGTCGTCGCGGTCGGCTACCATCCCGAGCTGATCGACGCCGAGCTGACCGACCTTGGCGTCGCGGATTCGGTCGAAACCGTGATCAACCCCGACTATACCGAGGGCAGCATCGTTACCCTGTGGACGCTTCGCGACCAGCTTTCCCGTGGCGGCGACATCATCCTGATGGACGGCGACGTGCTCTACGACCATCGGATGATGGATCGGCTCCTGGCTTCGCCCCACGGCAATTGCTTTCTCCTTGACCGCGGCTTCGAGCCTGGCGAGGAACCGACGAAACTGTGCGTGCGCGACGGCCGGCTGGTCGAGTTTCACAAGGTTGTCGACGTCGATTTCGACTACTGGGGTGAGTCGGTTGGCTTTTTCCGCCTCTCGGAAGACGTCGCCAGGCGCCTGGTCCCGGGCGCCAAGGGTTACCTCGATGCGGGCCGGCGCGACGAGCTGTACGACGAGGCGCTGCGCGACATTCTCTTGTCGGACCCGCCGGGGAGCTTCGGGTTCGAGGACGTGACCGGCCTGCCGTGGACCGAAATCGACTTCGCCGAAGACGTGGTCCACGCGAACGAGAACGTTCTACCCCGCCTGGTCGAGCCGCGCGCCGAGCTTCCCGGCGTCGCCGTCGGCGGCGATTGACGCGCGGCGGCGCAAGCGACGCGACGCGGCAGAGATGGCGGCGCCAGTGGGTAACGTTTCCGTGGGAGTGACACGCGGCCCGGACCGGAGTCGATGTTGATCGTCGTTTGGGTGAAATATAATGGGTTCGATGACTTGCAAGTCTCGGCGTTGCAAGCTATTTCTTAGGCTGTCGTAACTTGGGGGGCGTTGCCGCCCGCATGAGCGTAACCTGCGGGGTGCAGAAAATCCAAGGGTGCGTGATCGCCGATACGGGGGCGATCCGGCATAACGATACCGTTGGGGGTGGGCTTTGAGTAAATCAAACAGGACGCCGCTTCTGGACACGGTCAGCGAGCCGGCCGATATCCGGGGGTTTTCGGTCGAGGAGTTGAAGCAGCTCGCCGACGAGCTGCGCGCGGAAACCATCGATGCGGTTTCGGAAACCGGGGGTCACCTGGGCGCGGGGCTCGGCGTCGTCGAGCTCACCGTGGTGCTGCATCACGTTTTCGATACGCCGCGCGACAGGTTGATCTGGGACGTGGGACACCAGGCCTATCCGCACAAGATTCTCACCGGGCGGCGCGACCGCATCCGCACCATCCGGCAGCCCGGCGGCTTGTACGGTTTCACCAAGCGATCCGAAAGCGAGTACGACCCGTTCGGCGCCGCGCACGCCTCGACGTCGATCTCGGCGGCGCTCGGCATGTGCGTGGCGCGCGATTTTTCGGAAAGCACCAACCGGGTCGTCGCGGTGATCGGCGATGGCGCGATGTCCGCGGGCATGGCCTATGAGGCCATGAACAACGCGGGCTCGATGGACACGCGCCTGATCGTCATCCTCAACGACAACGACATGTCGATCGCGCCGGCGGTGGGGGCGATGAGCGCGCATCTGTCGCGGCTGATCTCGTCCAAGCCCTATCGCTCGATCCGCCACCTGGCGCGGGAGCTGGCAAAGAAGTTTCCGCGCTCGATCGAGACCGCGGCGCGGCGCGCCGAGGAATATGCCCGCGGCATGGTGACCGGCGGCACGTTGTTCGAGGAACTGGGCTTCTTCTACGTCGGTCCGATCGACGGACACAACATCGAGCATCTGCTTCCGGTGCTGAAGAACGTGCGCGACGATAAGGAGTCGGGGCCGATCCTCGTCCACGTCGTCACCCAGAAGGGCAAGGGCTATGCGCCGGCGGAGAACTCGAGCGACAAGTACCATGGGGTGGGCAAGTTCAACGTAGTGACCGGCGAGCAGAAGAAATCGTCGGCGGGACCGCCGAGCTACACGTCGGTGTTCGCCAAGGCGTTGATCCAGGAAGCCGAGGACGATGACAGGATCATCGGCATCACGGCCGCGATGCCTTCGGGCACCGGCATTAACAAGTTCGCCGAACGCTTCCCCGAGCGCTCCTTCGACGTCGGTATCGCCGAGCAGCACGCGATCACCTTCGCTGCCGGGCTGGCGACGGAAGGGTACAAGCCTTTCGCGGCGATCTATTCGACGTTTCTGCAGCGCGCCTACGACCAGGTGGTGCACGACGTCGCCATCCAGCGCCTGCCGGTGCGGTTCGCCATCGATCGCGCCGGGCTGGTGGGGGCGGACGGGCCGACGCACGCCGGATCGTACGATGTCGCCTACCTTGGCTGTCTCCCTGGCTTCGTCGTCATGGCGGCGGCCGACGAGGCCGAGCTGGTCCATATGGTGGCGACGGCGGCGGCGATCGACGACCGGCCGTGCGCGTTCCGCTTTCCGCGCGGCGCGGGAACCGGCGCCCCGCTGCCCGAGCGCGGCGAGCCCTTGGAGATCGGCAAGGGCCGGATCTTGCGCGAGGGCACCGCGGTGGCGCTGTTATCGTTCGGCGGGCGTCTTCAGGAATGTTTCAAGGCGGCCGACGAGCTGGCGGCGCGTGGGCTGTCGACCACGGTCGCCGACGCCCGGTTCGCCAAGCCGCTCGATGAAGATCTCGTGCGCCGCCTGGCGCGCGAGCACGAGGTGCTGGTGACCGTCGAGGAAGGGGCGATCGGCGGCTTCGCGGCGCATGTTCTGTACTTCTTGGCGCAGCGGGGCGAACTCGATTCGGGTCTCAAGATCCGGTCGATTATATTGCCCGACCGGTTCATCGCTCACGGCACGCCCGAAGGCATGTATGAGGACGCGGGCCTCAAGGCGCCGGACATCGTGGCGACGGCGCTGGCTGCCCTTGGACGGGCGGCCGAGCCGGTCAAGGCGCGGGCCTGAACCTCATTCACGGACCCTTATGCGAGTCAGTGACACGACGATGAATTACGCGCGCGAAGAGCCTTTGATGCGCACCGCCGCCGGCGCCGGATCGGCGCCCGAAGTCTCCCTCGATGGACGTCTCGACAGGGTCATCGACTCGGCGAAGGAGCGTTTGAAAGCGTTGCAGAGGCCCGACGGCGAGTGGTCCTTCGAGCTCGAGGCCGACGCGACGATTCCGTCGGAATACATCCTCCTGCAGCATTTTCTCGACGAGGTCGAACCCGAGATCGAAAGGAAGATCGCGGCTTATCTGCGGGCGAACCAGTCCGAGCACCACGGCTGGCCGTTATTCTATGGCGGTGACTTGGACATCAGCGCCTCGGTAAAGGCGTATTTCGCCTTGAAGCTCGCCGGCGACTCGCCCGACGCGCCGCACATGCGGCGCGCGCGCGAGGCGATTCTGGCGCACGGCGGCGCGGCGCGGTGCAACGTGTTCACACGCATCACGCTCGCCCTGTTCGGCCAGGTTCCGTGGCGCGCGGTGCCGGTGATGCCGGTCGAGATCATGCTGCTGCCCAAGTGGTTCCCGTTCCATCTCGATAAGGTGTCGTACTGGTCGCGCACGGTCATGGTGCCGCTGCTGATCATCCAGGCGCACCGGCCGCGGGCGCGCAATCCACGCGACGTCCATATCCGCGAGCTGTTCGTCACGCCGCCGGAGCATGAACGCGATTACTTTGCCCACCGCGGCCCGCTGGCGCGCCTGTTGCTGGCTCTCGACCGGATGCTTCGGGTGGTCGAGCCGGCGTTTCCGAAGGCGCCGCGCAAGCGGGCGATCAAAGCGGCGGAGGCGTTCGTCCTCGAGCGGCTCAATGGCGAACACGGCCTGGGCGCGATCTTCCCGGCGATGTCCAACAGCGTAATGGCTTTGGACTGTCTGGGGTACAGCCGCGACGATCCGAGTGGCGCCGTGGCCAGGAAGTCGATCGAAAAGTTGCTGACGATCAAGAACGGCGAGGCCTACTGCCAGCCCTGTGTGTCGCCGCTGTGGGACACCTGCCTTGCCATGCACGCACTGCTCGAAGCCAGCGAGCCCGATGACTCGCCGACGATGACCGCCGCGGCGGATTGGCTCAAGAGCAAACAGATCCTCGAGTTGCGTGGCGACTGGGCGACGAGCCGTCCTGACCTTCGGCCCGGCGGTTGGGCGTTCCAGGACGAGAACCCGCACTATCCCGACATCGACGACGCGGCTGTCGTGGTCATGGCGCTCGATCGCGGCGGCAACGGCGCCAACGCCGAGTCGGTGAGTCGCGGCGTCGAGTGGGTCGAGGGCATGCAAAGCAGCAACGGTGGCTGGGGCGCCTTCGACGTCGACAACACTTGCTATTACCTGAACCAGATTCCCTTCGCCGACCATGGCGCGCTGCTCGACTCGCCGTCCGTCGACGTTACCGCGCGCTGCGTCGGCATGCTGTGCCAGCTCGGCTACGGGCGCGACCGTCCGCAGGTGGCGCGCGCGCTCGACTACCTCAAGGAAATGCAGGAGCCCGATGGATCCTGGTTTGGCCGCTGGGGCACGAACTACGTTTATGGAACCTGGTCGGCGCTGTGTGCATTCAACGCCGCCGGCGAGGATTTCACCGCGCGGCACATCCGCCGCGCCGTCGCATGGCTGAAGGACCGTCAGCACGCGGACGGCGGCTGGGGCGAGAACGGTGATACCTATTATCCCGACCGTCGCAACCTCGCCAAGGCGAGCACCCCGTCGCAAACCGCGTGGGCGCTGCTCGGCCTGATGGCCGCCGGCGAGGTCGAATGCGAGGCGGTGCGCCGCGGCGTCGAGTTCCTGCTCGAGGCGCGGCGGTCGGGCGCCAAGTGGGACGAGAAGCAATACACTGCGGTCGGCTTTCCCCGCGTCTTCTATCTCAGGTATCACGGCTACAGCGCATACTTCCCATTGTGGGCGCTCGCCCGCTACCGCAATCTACGCCAAGGGAACCGCCTGGCGACTCCCTACGGAATTTGACGCGACTCGGCGTCGTCACCGGCTCGGTGGCCGAGGCGCGACGCCTGCCCGCCTCGGCGGCCGGGTGGGTGCTCGCCGTCGTTTGTTCGGGGGGCGACCCGGGCCGCGCCGGAGACAGCGCGAGACGTTTGGTGGACGAGGGCGCGGAGGCGCTTCTGAGCTTCGGCCTCGCAGGCGGGCTCGATCCCGGCTTGGCGCCCGGCGCGCTCGTCATCGCCGAGGCGGTCGTCTCGCCGGCTGGCGCGGTTCATGAAACCAACGGGCCGTGGCGTGACGCGTTGGCCGCGGCTCTCGCTTCCGAGACTCCCGTGATCGGCCGCATCGCCGGTTCGGACCGGGCGGTCGCGTCGGTTGCCGCCAAGCGGGCGCTGCGCGAGACCAGCGAAGCGCTCGCGGTCGACATGGAGAGCCACCGGGTGGCCGCGGTCGCGGCCGAGACGCAGGCGCCGTTCGCCGTGCTGCGCGTGGTCGCCGATCCGGCCGGCCGCACCTTGCCACGGGCCGCGCTCGCCGGCCTCGGGCCCGATGGAGAGATCAATCTCGGCGCCGTGCTCGGGGGTCTTGCGCTGAGGCCGTGGGAAGCGCCGGCCATCGTTGCGCTGGCGCTGGATGCGTGGCGGGGCCTGGCGGCGCTGAGCCGCGGCGTCGCGTTGACTGGGCCGTCACTCGGCCGCGGGACGCTCGGATAGCTCGAACCCGGGGGGAACCTCGGGAACCGTCGCCGCGGGCCGCGCGCCGTCGAGCGGAATTTCGGGCGCCATCGGGCCGTCGGTACGCACGCCCCGCAGGCGAACGCTCAACGCCTTGAGCGGATTGGCTACCGCGTCGGCGACCGCGGACGCCTCGTAGCCGCAATGCGCCATGCACTGGGCGCATTTCTCGTAAGCGCCGGTGCCGTAAAGCGCCCAGTCGGTTTCCTCCATCAGCTCGCGGAAGGTGCGGACGTAGCCTTCGCCGAGCAGGTAGCACGGCCGCTGCCAGCCGAAAACGTTGCGCGTGGGGTTGCCCCACGGCGTGCACCGGTATTCCTGGTTGCCGGCGAGGAAGTCGAGGTAGAGCGACGAGTGGTTAAGCTGCCACCCGCGGCCCTTTCCAAGCCGGAAGGTGTCGCGGAAAAGCTGTTTGGTCCGGGTGCGGCTGAGGAAGTTTTCCTGATCGGGCGCCCTTTCGTAACTGAAGCCCGGTGAAACCGTGATGCCTTCGACGCCGAGGCTGGTCGCGTAATCGAAGAACGCCGCCACCTCGGGCGCCTCGATGCCGTTGAACAACGTGCAATTGATGTTGACGCGGAAGCCCTTGTCGCGCGCCGTCCGGATCGCGCTCACCGCGCGGTCGAACACGCCCGGCTGGCACACCGACGCGTCGTGCCGCTCGCGCTCGCCGTCGAGGTGGATCGAGAACGTCAGGTACCGGCTCGGCTCGAACAGATCGATTTTCTTTTCGAGCAGCAGCGCGTTGGTGCAGAGATAGACGAACTTCCTGCGCCCGACGATGCCAGCGACAATGTCGCGGATTTCGGGGTGTATCAACGGTTCGCCGCCGGGGATCGACACCACCGGCGCGCCGCATTCGTCGACCGCCGCGAGGCACTCCTCGACGCTCAGGCGCATGTTCAGAATGTGATCGGGATACTGGATCTTGCCGCATCCCGCGCACGCGAGGTTGCAGCGAAACAGCGGCTCGAGCATCAGCACGAGCGGGTAGCGCGCGTTGCCTCGGAGCCGTTGCTTGAGGACGTATGCGCCGACCTGGATCTGCTGGATCAGTGGGACTCCCACGTCGCACCCGATGTCATTGAAGAGGGTCGCTGCTGGCCGCGCGGCTAGTGCTGCGCGAGTGCGGCCGGCATCTTGAAATGGACTCGTTCATCGACGCCGTCAAGGGTCTCAACCTTGACCTCGGCCAATGCGCGCAGCCGTTCGACGAGTTCCTGAATGAGAATTTCGGGCGCCGACGCGCCGGCGGTGATGCCGACCGCCTCGACCCCGACGAGCCATCCCGGATCGATGCAGCTCGCGTCGTCGATCAGGTAGGTGGGGACGTTTTCCTCCTCGCCGATCTCGCGCAGCCGGTTCGAATTCGAGCTGTTTCGCGAACCGATGACGAGAATCAGATCGACCTCGGCGGCGAGCTGGCGAATCGCGTGCTGGCGGTTCTGGGTGGCGTAACAGATGTCGCGCACGTCGGGGCCGACGATCTCGGGAAAGCGGCGTTGCAGCGCCTGGATCACATCGCGCGTATCGTCGACGCTCAGCGTCGTCTGCGTGACGTACGCGAGCTTCGAGGGGTCCCCGACGTTCAGGTTGGCGACATCCTCGGCGGTCGAGACCAGGTGCACGCCGCCATCGATGCGGCCGCGCGTGCCCTCCACCTCCGGGTGGCCCTCGTGGCCGATGAGGACGACCTCGCGACCTTCACGCTCGTACTTCTGTCCTTCCTTGTGGACCTTGGCGACGAGCGGGCAGGTGGCGTCGATGACCGGGAGCTTACGGTCGCGCGCGGCGTCCTCGACCTTTTGCGACACGCCATGCGCGCTGAAGATCGTGATCGCGCCGTCCGGCACCTCGTCGATCTCGCTGACGAATTTCGCCCCCTTGCGGCGCAGGTCCTCGACCACATGCCTGTTGTGGACGATCTCGTGGCGCACATAGACCGGTGGGCCATAGAGTTCCAGCGCGCGCTCGACGATCGCGATGGCGCGTTCGACGCCGGCGCAAAACCCCCTGGGTTGGGCGAGAACCACTTTCATCTGCCTGCTCCAGCAATTCCCGTGCCGTTGACCGCTGTCATCTCCACCGCGGCGCACGCCAGCGCGATCGTCAACCGATTGAATCCTCCATACCGTAACAGGGGTTGCGGGTGTCAATCCACAACTTCCGGCCGGTGCAGCAAATTTGTGACGCGTGACTCGAGAGGGAATCCGCAAGGGCCCGGCGGTCACGAACCGCGGGCGGGGCCCTGGTCCTCCTTCAACAGCGCCGGCAGCACGATCAGCGTGCAGATCACCATGAAGCATATGCCGATGGTCAGGAGCTCGCCCATCGTCGCGGTCCCCCTGTGGGTCGAAAGCGCGAGGCTGCCGAAGCCGCAAATCGTCGTCAGGCCGCTGAAGACCACGGCGCGCGCGGTGCTGGTTCGAAGCGGGCTCGTCCGGAACGACGCATCGATGCGATGGCGATGGACGAAATGGATCGCGCTGTCGACGCCGGTGCCGAACAGCAACGGAAGCACGATCACATTGGCGAAGTTGAAGGGAATGTCGAGCACCACCGACGCCGCCACCGTCAACGCCGCCGCGAGCAGGATCGGCGCGGCGACGAGCGCGACATCGGCGAGACGGCGCATCAAAAGCAGCAGCAGGGCGAGTACGACCGCCAGCGCCGACAGCAGCGCCTGGCGAAACGCGCCAACCACCGCGTCGCCCGATTCGAGCAGCGACACCGGGGAACCCACAGCGCCGGGCGCCACCGTCCGCACGGCGCCCACGAAGCGGCGGAGTACCTCGTTGTCGGTCAGATCGTCGCGCGAAAACACTTCGACGCGCACGCGGCCGTCGGCGGCGACGTAGCGCTCGACCAGCGCACGGGGCAGATCGTCGAGGGTGACGGGTTCCTCCGCACCGAGCGCGGCGAAAAGTTGCCGCAACCGCTCGGGAAAGGTGCCGAGCAGGCTGCGCTCGAGACCGTTCAGCGTGTCGGCCGCCTTGTCGGCGAGTCTCTCGAAGTTGGCCGCCAGCCGCCGCGCGCTGGCTTCGAGCGCGGGTTCGATCGCACCCCCGGCGAGCCAGGCGTCGAGCGCGGCCGCGAAGCTGTCGAGCGCGGCGCGGCGCTCGGCGTCGCTGGGGGGCGGCAGGGCGCGATCGGCCACCGGCGGCGGACCCATGAAGAGCGCCATCTCCTCGATCAGGGCGAGCTTCTCATCCTGCTCGTCGGGGACGTAATCGGAGATCGTCAGCGTGCTGTCGACCTCGTCGAGGCTTTCGAGCCGCGCCGCCAAATCCTCGGCCGCGGCGACATCGTCGACGAGCACGTTGAGCGACCACGGCGAGCGCTCGCTTTCGCGCAGCAGATCGCGCAGCGTGGTCACCGATTCGGCGGTCTGGTCGTGGAGATTGAGCGGGTTGAAGTCGAACCGGGCCAGCGGCACGAGCGCCACCGAGCCTGCCGCCAACACGGCGGCGACGACGCGCACCGCGTTCCGCCGCCGCGTGGGCAGACCGAGCAGTCCGCCCGCGGCTTGGCCGCCGCCCGGGTTCCCGCCGGGTCTCGCCGGGGAAGCGAGCGGCCACAGGCTCAACAGCGCGGGCAGCACCGTGTAGTTGGCGAACAGGCTGATGAACATGCCGGTCCCCGCGATCAGGCCGAGTTCGGAAACCCCGGCGTAGTCGGTCGGGATGAACACGTAGAAGCCCGCGGCGGTGGTCGCGGCGCACAGGAACAGGGCGCCGCCGACGTCGCGCCCGGCGGTGGCGAGCGCGTCCGCGTGAGGCCGGCCCGAGTCCACGAGTTCACGGTATCTCAGGCACATGTGGATGCTGAAGGCGACGCCGAGGCCGATGAACAGCACGGCGAACGTGATCGAGATGAGATTGAGCTCGCCGACCGCGAGCGCGGCGAAGCCCGCGGTCCACACCAGACCGATCGACAGGGTGACGAGCGCCGCCGCCACCAGCCGTACCGAACGCAACCCGAGGAAAAGGACGAGACCGACGAGGATGAAGGCGACCGGGGCCGCTAGCGCGGCGCCTCTGCCGGCAGCCGTGAGCTGGTCGTGAGACAGCGCGACGCTTCCGGTGAGCCGCACGCGCACGCCATTTTCGGGGACCAGCGCGAGCTCCCGGGCGAGCGCGCGGACCGCCTCGATCGACGCCTCGTCGGGGGCGAGGCTGGTGAAGTCGCGCCGCGCCTGCAGCACGATGAACCGCCGGCGCTCGTCGATCGACGCGGTCTCGCCCGATATGACCTCGTGCCAGGACAGGTGGTGGCGGCGTCCGCCGAGCGCCGCTTCGACCGCGTCGCTCAGGCGGTCGAACGCGTCCACGAGGTCGAACTCCGCCGCCTCGCCGTCGGTGACGTTGTCGACCGCTTCCTCGAGAATCGTGAACAGGCCGCGGAGGCTCGTGTCCTCGACCAGCTTGCCGATCAGCGGCTGCACCCCGGCGAGGTTGTCGGCAAGCTCCCCGAGCGCGTCGAGGTCGAGATAGAGCAACCCGTTCCGGGTGAAGAACGGATCGCCGCCCGGCCGGTAGACCGTCTCGAACACACCGGGCTGGTCTTCGAGACCCCGCGCCAGCGCCTCCGCGCCATCCTCGGCAAGGCCGGGGGTGTCGCCCTCGACGACGACGACGAGGTTGTCGGAGAACTGCGGAAACGCGCGGTCGTAGGCCTTCGCCGCCTGCCGGAACGGCAACGATTCGTCGATCATGTCGGTGGTTTCGGTATTGAAGCCGAGCGTCGTGGCGGCGTAGAAGCCGACCGCCGCCGTCGCCGCGACGGCCAGCGCCAGCACCCCGCCGCGGCGGCGGCCGACGCCGTCGATCCACGCGGTGAGGAACCGGCCGAGAACCTGTTCGAGCCTATGAGCCACGGCGTCTTCCCGAAGCCATCACGAAGCACGAGGCACTACACGACATCGCCCCGTGCGGCAAGGCGGCGCCGCGCCAGCGCCGCCGCTCGCCGCGCTTGTCGAGCCGGGGGGTGGGGTTCATACTCCCGACCATGCGCGGCGTGATCTTCCGTTGTCTCGTTTTGGCGGCATTGCTCGTCCTGGCGCCGCCGGCGACGGCGCAAGGTCCCGCGGCCGAGGTCGTCGAACGCTTGCACGACACGCTCCTGGAGGTGATGAAGCAGGCCGACGCGCTCGGCTTCGAGGGCCGCCGCAAACGCCTCGCGCCGGTGCTCGCCGATTCGTACGACATGGCTTTGGTCACGCGCGTCACCACCGGTCGCCACTGGCGCCGCGCCGATCCGGCGCAGCAGGCGACGATGATCGACGCGCTGACGCGGTTGAGCGTCGCCACCTACGCTTCGCGTTTCGACGGCTATTCGGGCGAAAGCTTCCGCGTGCTCTCGACGCAGCCGGCGCCGCGCAAGACGGTGTTGGTCAACAGCGAGATCGTCAAGAGCGACGGCGACACCGTGCGCCTCAACTACCGGATGCGCGAGGGCGACGCCGGCTGGCGCATCGTCGACGTATACTTCCGCGGCATTTACAGCGAGCTGGCGACGCGGCGCTCGGACTACGCGGCGGTGCTCAAGCGCGGCGGATTCGACGCGTTGCTCGCCGCGATCGAGAACAAGATCGCCAAATTGCGGGCCGGCGGGTAACCGTCGATGCGGCGGATCACGATCACCGTCGGCCCGGTGACGCTCGCGGCCGAGCTTCTCGAAACGCCGACCGCCGACGCGGTCTGGCAGGCGCTGCCGATCACCTCGACCGCGCGCACCTGGGGCGATGAGGTCTACTTCGCGGTTCCGGTCGACGCCGCGCTCGAGGCCGACGCCAGGGACGTGGTCGAGGCCGGGGAGATCGCGTTCTGGGTCGAGGGCGCGAGCATCGCCATCGGCTTCGGCCGCACCCCGATCTCGCGGGGCGACGAGATCCGCCTTGCCGCGCGCACCAACATCTGGGCCCGCGCGCTTGCCGACGTGACCCGGCTCGGCGCCGCCAGCGACGGCGATGCGGTGAGGGTCGAGCGCGAGGCATGACCGGCCGGCGCAACCGCGCCGTCTGCAGGGACTCACAAATAGCAAATAAGGGGACACAATACTTAATTCGGAATTAAGTTATTGTGTCCCCTTTATTTTTAGAACGTCGGCGGGCTCGCCTCCGCCTGGGCGCGGTTGCGGTTTCGGCTAGCGACGGCTAGCGTGCGGTCGCCTTGAGACGAAGAGGTTGCCGGAACCATGCGCTGGACCGAACGACGCGAACGCCTTCGAGAACTCCTCGCCGGTCGCCGGTGTGTCCATCCGGGCTCGGTGTTCGATCCGATCTCCGCGCGCATCGCCGAGGACCTCGGCTTCGAGGTCGGCATGCTCGCGGGCTCGATCGCGTCGATGACGGTTCTCGGCGCGCCCGATCTGACCGTGCTCACGCTCAGCGAATTGGCCGGCCAGGCGTATCGCATCTGCCGCGCCGGCAACCTCCCGCTGCTGATCGACGCGGACCACGGCTACGGCAATGCGCTCAACGTCAAGCGCACGGTCGAGGAGCTCGAGACGGCGGGCGTCGCGGGGCTGACGATCGAGGACACGGCGCTGCCGCAACCCTTCGGCGCGATTGGCGGGACGCAATTGATTTCGGTCGAGGAAGGCGTCGGCAAGATGCGGGCCGCGATCGAGGGTCGCCAGGATCCGGGCCTGGTCATCGTCGGGCGAACGGGCGCGATGTCGGTGACCGGCGTCGACGACGCGGTCGTCCGCGCGAAGGCTTACGAAGCGGCGGGTGTCGATGCGATTTTCCTGGCCGGCGTGCGCCGGCGCGACCAGCTCGAGGCGGTTGCCGCCGTGGTCAACGTGCCCATAATCCTCGGCACGCCCGGACCCGACGTCACCGACCTCGATTACCTGAGCGGCCAGGGTGTGCGAATCTGCCTGCAGGGCCATCGACCCTTCATGGCCGCGGTTCGCGCCGTCCACGATACCTTGAAGGCGTTGCGCGGCGGGACGCCGTCGGGCGAGATCGAGAACGTCGCCTCGGGCGAGATGATGAAGATGCTCACCCGCGACGACGACTATCGGCGCTGGATGCGGGACTTCCTTGGCGGCGACTGAGCCCCGCCGCCGCGGAACCCGCTTCCCGGCCCCCTCGGCCAGCCATATCGCGCTCAGCATCGCAATGATGCTGGCCGGAATCGTCCTGCTCGATTGCATGGGCGCGGTGGCAAAGCATCTCGTCCAACGATACCCCGCCCAGCAGATATCGGTGGCGCGCAACGTCGTCGGCTTGCTGCCGATAGTCGCGATTCTGCTATGGGAGGGGCGGGGGCGGATCATCCTCGGTTCGATCCGCTTGCGGCAATGGCGGCTCGGGATCGCACGAGGACTGCTGGTGGCGGTGGCCCAACTCGCGCTCTATGGCTCGTACCAGCGCCTCGAGCTCGCCACCGTCGCCGTCATTGCGTACTCCGGACCATTGTTCATCACCATGCTGTCGATACCCTGGCTCGGAGAGCGCGTCGGTATCTGGCGTTGGGCCGCGGTGGTTGGCGGTTTCGTTGGCGTGGTGCTCGTCGTTGGCCCCGGCACCGATTTGTTCACGTGGTACGGTATCCTGCCGGCGATCGCGGCGTTCTTCTACGCCAATTCCCTGGTGTTGACGCGAAGGTTCGACACCAGCGTTTCGCACGCGGCGATCAACCTTTACGCGCAAGCGGGCGCAATCGCGGGAAGCTTCATCCTTTTGCTTTCGACCGCCGATGCCGTCATGCCGAGCGGATCCGCGGCGGAGATTTTCGTCGATCTGGGCCTGGCGTTGCTGTTGGGTGGTTTCGGCGGCTTCGGGGTTTATCTTCTCACGCTCGCCTACAGGCGCACGGCGGCTTCGCTTCTCGCTCCATGCGAATATTTCGGCGTTTTGTCGGCGCTGGTGATCGGCTGGATCGTGTTCAGCGAATGGCCGGTGGAACGTATTTTCCCCGGCGTGGTGTTCATCGTCGGCGCCGGGCTGGTGATCGTTCTTCGCGAACACAGGGCTTCCGGCCGGCCGGCATGACGCGCCGCCCCGGGGCGGTTTCGTTTGGTATAATACCGGCGAGCCCATGAATGGACTCGCCTATGTTCCCTCAGGCGCCGGGCGGGGCCATCCGGCCCCTTGGCTTTCGCGCCAGGGGGCGCGACGCGCAGTCGCGCTTGCCGCCGAGCCGATGAAGATATCTTCATCGGCTCGGCGGTATAACATGGCCGGGGCCGGCGCGGGGGAGGAACGTCATGGCGGCGGGGACTTTCGGGTTCATCGGCCTCGGCAACATGGGCGGGCCGATGGCGGCGAACCTCGCCGCCGCCGGCTGGGACTTGAGCGTCCACGACAAGGCGGGCAGCGAGCAACGCGCGCCCG